>DAIQNP010000367.1:0-2576 GCA_036788335.1 Erythrobacter sp. | reverse complement strand
TCATAGTACGTGCTTGCACCCGGTCCGCCTACCGGAGCGCAGCCTGCCAGTGCCACTGCACCTGCCAATACGATTGAACTGATTTTCATGGTCTTTCCTCCCCAACTGCGGCGGCAAGGAGTAGCACGAATTTCACCGGATCAAAGCGATGCGTTGGTTCCCCGACCATCAAGCCAGCGCGCGGCCTTGACCCCGCCGGTGATCAGGAACGGCACCAGCACGAGGCTGAGTGCCACCTTGGCGATCACCTGCCCGATCAGCAGGTTGGTGATCGGGAACAGGCCATAGAAGGCCAGCGTGATGAAGATCACCGAATCCACCGCTTGGCTGAGGGCGGACGCGATCGCGCCGCGCACCATCAGGTCCACCGCCCCGCCGCTGTTTGCGCCCTTCAGCCGGTCGAAGATCCAGACATTGAGCAGCAGTGACACGATATAGGCCGCCGGCCCCGCCGCCCATACCCGCCACACGGTCGAATGCACGCGTTCGAACGCGGCCAGATCGTCGGCGCGCCCGGCCAGCATCTCGGTCGAGGCGGGCAGGTTCAGCACCAGCAGCATCAGCAGGGAGGCGATCAGCAGCGGCAGGAACCCCCACCAGACGATCCGCTCCGCCAGCGCGCGGCCGTAAAGCTGCGACAGCGTGCTCGATACCACCACCAGCAACAGGAACGCGAAGATCCCGCTTTCGACCGCCAGATCGGTCGGCCACAATTGCACCTGCTTGAAGGCCAGCACGCCTGCCAGCACCGTCATTCCGCCATACAGCAGCGTGAACACGAACATGCCCAAGGGCATGGTGATGGCGGCGGCGGGGGCGGCGGGCGCGGCGGGCGCCTCCACGGGAGGGGTGTTCATCACGCCAGCGGTAGGCCGCGCGCAGCGAAAAGAAAAGCCGCCTGCCGCCACTGTCACCTACGCCGAGGCGATCCATGCTTGCGCTCGCTGGTGCAAACTGCCACGCCGCAGCCTTGTGCGCGCGACGCAACGCACAATTCGGGCCTTCACACTCCACCCAAAGCCAGGGGATATGACCTGCCGTGAACGGAAGTATCACGTCCATCCTGTTCAGCCTGGCCGGCGTTGCCGCCATTCTTGGAATCGCCTTCGTGCTGTCTTCGGGCAAGCGCCGGATCAGCCTGCGCGTGGTCGGATCGGCGTTCGGCCTGCAGGCGCTGACGGCGCTCGTCGTGCTGCGCACCGATGTCGGGGTGTCGGTGATCGGCGGCCTGTCAAGCGGGGTGATCGCGTTGCTCGATTTCTCCAAGGTCGGAATCACTTCCGTGTTCGGGCCGATGGAGAGCAATCCCTTCGCCAACACCTTCGTTATCGCCGCGCTGCCGGTGATTGTGTTCTTCGCCGCGATCGTTTCGATCCTCTACCATCTCGGCATCATGCAGCGGCTGGTGCGCTGGGTCGGCGGGGCGATCGGCTGGATCACGGGGATCAGCCGGGTCGAGGCCTTGGGCGCGGCAGCCAACATCTTCGTCGGCCAGTCGGAAAGCCCGCTGGTGGTGCGGCCCTATCTGGCCGCCCTGTCCCCCGCCGGGCTGTTCACCCTGATGAGCGTCGGCATGGCCGGGGTCGCGGGCACGATCCTAGCCGCCTATGCCAGCTTTATCGGCGAAGATGCGGTGCCCTTCCTGCTGGCGGCTGCCTTCATGTCCGCGCCGGGCGGGATCCTGATGGCCAAGATCATCATGCCCGACGATCCGGTGACAGGATCGGACCGCGATCAGGGCATCGGCATGGCAGCGGTCGCCCGCGCGCGCGGGCGCAACACCCAGCCGGCCGAAGCCACCCGCGTCGTGATGTACAACGAAAAGGGCGAAGAGGTCGAACTCCCCCAATCGCGGATTAGCGCAGGCGGGCCCGCAGCGATGGTCGAAAGCGGCAAGGCGGGCGAAGTCATCGCTGCCGAAACCTTTGAGGAAGGCCATCGTCCGGCCAATATCATCGAAGCTGCCGCGCAGGGCACGCAGACCGGGGTCAAGCTTGCGGTTGCAGTCGGGGCGATGGTGATGGTGTTCGTAGCGCTGGTGGCGCTCGCCAACGGGATGCTGGCGGGTGCCGGCAGCGGGATCGTCAACCTCGCCGCCCAGTTCGGCACCCCGCTCGCGCCCGAGACCGCGCAGTGGCTGGCGAGCATCAGCTTCCAGAAGCTGCTCGGCTATGTCTTCGCGCCCGTGATGTTCCTGATCGGCATTTCCGACTGGGACCAGGCGCAGATCGCGGGTGGGTTGTTCGGTACCAAGATCGTGCTCAATGAATTCGTAGCCTTCATCGATCTGGGCGCGATGCAGAGCGGCGAATTGACGACTCGCAGTCGGGCGATCATTACCTTTGCGCTGTGCGGCTTTGCCAATTTCTCGTCGATCGCGATCCAGATGGCTGTGACCGGCGGGCTTGCCCCCAACCAGCGCCCGGTGATTGCCAAGCTGGGGCTGAAGGCACTCGCTGCGGGAAGCCTCGCCAATCTGATGAGCGCAGCGCTGGCGAGCCTGTTCCTGCCGTTCTAGCCTCTTGGCACGCCCGCGGGTGCGGGTGTAAGGCGGCGCGCATGATCAATATCGCCTC
>DAIQNP010000366.1:0-2596 GCA_036788335.1 Erythrobacter sp. | reverse complement strand
CCACCGGCTGCGCGATGAGTTGACGCTGCGGCTGGAACGCGAAGGGCGCATGGAACTGGCGCAGGCCTGTTTCGATTTCCTGCCCGCGCGCGCCCGGCTCGACCTTGCCGGCTGGGCCGAGCACGACATCTTCAGTCACCAGTAAGACAGGCAGGATCACACAGGCCCGAATCATGGCCACCACCGTCCCCCGCAGCGAAACCATCGAGGCACGCGAACTGCGCAGCCGCCGCCAACGCTTCGCTGCGCCGGGCGGCACGCATGACTGGCTGGTGGGCTTCCTCGCCCGCGCGTTGCCGATCGGGGTCGGGGTCCTTGCCGCGCTGATGGTGATCACCCCGCTGAGCCCCCGCGGCGAGATCAGTTTCCTGCTCGACCGCAACAAGGTCGCGCTGATCGACGAGCGGCTGAGTGTCGACAACGCCATGTATCGCGGGCGCGACAACCTGGGCCGCCCGTTCTCGCTGCTGGCGGGCGAAGCGGTGCAGCGCTCGAGCATCGAAGGGCTGGTGCGGATGCAGGATCTGGTGGCGCAATTGCTGCTGCGCGATGGTCCCGCCCGGCTCAGCGCGGCAGGCGGGACCTACGACATCGACCGCGAGACCGTGGCGATGGCCGGGCCGGTGCGGCTGACCGCCAGCGATGGCTACCGCATGATTGCCGACGGCGTGTCGGTCGATCTCAGGAACCGCATGATGCGCGGCGATGCCGGAGTGACCGGAGAGGTGCCTGCCGGGACCTTCTCCGCCCGCACGATCCGCGCCGACCTGTCCGAACGCACGCTGACGCTCGAAGGCGATGCACGGCTGTCGATGACCCCCGGCCAGTTGAGGATGCCGCGATGACCAACCGACTTTCCCTTCGCGCCGCCCTGCGCCGCCATGCCCTCGGTTATGCTGCGGGCGGCTTTGCCGCGACGCTGGCGCTGGCAGGCGCGATCGGTCTCAATGCGCAGTCGATCGGATCGCACAATTCGCGCGCCCCGGTGAACACCGCTGCCGACCGGATCGAATTGCAGGACCGCGAAAACCGCGTGATCCTGTCGGGCAATGTGGTGATCGACCAGGCCGACCTGACCCTGCGCGCAGGCCGGACGCTGATTTCCTATGACGATACCGGAACGCTGCGCATCAACACCATCACCGCCACCGGCGGGGTCGACGTGACCCGCGGCGACGAGCGCGCCAGCGGCGACAATGCGATCTATGATTTCAACCGGCGGATCATCACGATGGCCGGCAATGTCCGGCTGCGGCGCGGGTCCGACACGCTCAATGGCGGGCGGCTGGTGATCGATCTGGAAACCGGCCGGTCGAGCGTCGATGGCAGCGCGGCGGGCGGCAGCGGAGCGGCTTCCGGCAGCAGCAGCGGGCGGGTGACCGGCACCTTCGCCGTGCCGCAGGGCGATGACAGCCCCGACTGATTGCTGCCGTCTCCCGGTGACGACGACTACGCTGCTGACAGGCAGTGCCCTTCAGTAGGCGTTGTCATGCCGCAGGACGAACACGGTCCTGATCACGATCCCGACATCGCGGCGCAGTGACCAGCCGTCGATATATTCGAGATCGGATTGCAGGCGATCGGTCAGATCCTTTTCGAATTCGGTGGCGCCGCGGTGTCCGCGCACCTGCGCAAGCCCGGTCAGCCCCGGCTTGAGGCAATGGCGCTGCCAATACTTGCGATCGACTTCCCAGAAATACTTGTTGTTGGCCTGGCTGCCGATCGCGTGCGGACGCGGGCCGACGATCGACATGTCGCCTTTCAGCACGTTGAGCAATTGCGGCAGTTCGTCGATGCTGGTGCGACGGATGAAGGCGCCGACGCGGGTGATCCGGTCATCGTCGCGGGCGGTCGAACGATCGCCATCGTGATCGAGCCTTTCCTCGCGCATCGAGCGGAACTTGAACATGTCGAAGAACTGGTTGCCGCGCCCCAGTCGGCGCTGGATGAACAGCACGGGGCCGCCGTCTTCCAGTTTGATCAGCGCCGCCGCAATCAGCAGCACCGGGGACAGCGCGACCAGCCCGGCCGCAGCAACCGCGATGTCGAACCCGCGCTTGAAGATTCGCGAACGCAGCCCCAGCGGCCCGGTCGACACCACCAGCGTGGTGCAGTCGAGCGCATCGTAGCGATGCACCCCGACCGTGCCGAGGCGGTGCGCTGGTTCGCTCACGATCTCGCCATAGACACCCGCCGCCTTGAGCAGGAAGGCCCAGTTCTCGCGCCGTTCGCGCGGGCAGCTCACCACCACCTGATCCTGATTCCGCAGCAGCCTGCCCAGCCGATCGAGCATGAAGGGATCGTGGCTGGCCGGATCGAGCCCGTAGGCTGCTGCCGAAATCGTCACCGCCTTGGTGAACGGAAACCCGGGGCCGCCATCGTCGATCACCAGCCGGTTGCTGACCCGCCCGTTCCAGCGCCGTTCGACCAGCAGCGCCACCGCGCGGCGGAAGATAATAAGCAGCACGGCGGTGAACAGCAGGCCAAGCGTCACCGCACCGCGCGAAAATTCCTCGGACGCCTTGGCGTAGAACGACAGGAAGCTGACCAGCACCGCGGCGAGGAACAGCGCTGTCAGGCCCTTGCGTACCGCATA
>DAIQNP010000365.1:0-2639 GCA_036788335.1 Erythrobacter sp. | reverse complement strand
CACCTCTTCGCCAGCACCCGGAAACGCCGGGTCACCGGCGCGAAGATTGGACCCAAGCTATTGGCGACGGAAGCGGAGGGCGTAATTCTCCCTGAGCGTCGGAATGGTGACATCCTCATCCAGCACGAACCCGGCCGCCTCGATCAGCGCGATTACAGCAGCCTTGTCGCGCCCGGTTATAGCCTTGCGCTCAGGGCTGGTGTGTTCGTCGATGGCAAAATCGACCAGCAGCAGGCGACCACCCGGTTTCAGCGCGCGGGCTAGGTGCGCGAGCACCTTCTCTGGTGCTTCAAAATGGTGTAAGGTATTAACGGTGATGATCGCATCCAGCGACCCAGCTGGCAGGGTGGGGTCATCTCCGCGCCCAAGCACCGCCGAGACGTTGCCCCAACCCTCACGGCCCGCACGTTGGGTGATGTGCACCACGAAACCGGGCGAGATGTCGACCGCAAACACATGGCCCTCGGGGCCGACTACCTCCGAGAGCGCGGCAAGATAGGCGCCCGTGCCTGCGCCGATATCGGCCACATGCTCACCGGGCCGAAGTCCCATCGCGGCGACAATGGCGGCGCGATTGGCGATTACATCACGCTGCGGGTTTTCAAACCGCTGCTCCCACCGCGCCACGTCGAGCGTGGGGGCGGTCCAGACTGCGTTCATGGCGGCGGCATGGTCGCTGCCATGCCCTTGGTGGCTATCGGCTTGATGCTCTGCCGCTGGACCTTGCCCAGCGTCTGTAGCGTTGGCCGGGGGCTTGTCCCCGGCCAACGCGACGGTGGAGATGGCCAGCGCGAACCCGGCCACAACGGATCGAACGAGAAGCATGGTCGCCATCTCCTTTTTCATCACAGGGCGAGCGTGATCCCGGCAAACACAGATCGTCCGTCGCCCGGAAAGAACAGGCCCGATGTCGCAGTGCTGCGGTTGACGACGTTGACCGCCGATACCCAGCGCCTATCAGTCAGATTGCGCGCATCGATCCACAGCGCCACCTTGCCGAGGTCATACCGTGCCGAAAGACCCGCCAGCACAAAGCCTTCAGCAGCTTGCCCCGGCGTATTCAGCAGATCGGTCTCGGTGCTTGAGCGGATCGTAAGATTGGGCCGCAGCACAAAGCCGGTGATCGGCTGCACCTGCAACTCGATATAGGCATTGTGCTCCGGCACGCCTGCCACCCGGCGGTTGCCATAGACCGGATCATCGTCAAAGCGGGCATCCAGCCAGTCCCACTTCGCCGAGATCAGATTGGCCCCGGCCCCGCCGCCGAGCAGGCTCGCCAGATCATAGCTGACCGCCGCCTCAAGCCCTGTGCGGGTGGTCCTGTTCGCATTGACGATCGGTGGGTTGAGCGCGCCTGCCGCATCAAGCCGCAGCAATTCGCCATCGATGCGGCTGTGGAAGAGCGTCAGATCCCACGCAAAGGCGCCGCTGCGCCCGCGTGTGCCCAGCTCGAAGGTGTCAGCGGTCTGCGCGAGCAGGCGCGGCAAGCGGTCGGCTTGCAGAGGGACATTGCCGCCCAGATCGAAGAACGAGGGTGCCTCGAAGGTCTGCGACCATCCGCTGAACACCATGATGTCACCGCGCGGCTGCCAGATCAGGCCGACGCCGGGGAGGATATCATCATAGCTGATATCATAGGCAGGCGGCGCGGTGAGCGGATCGCCGGGGCCGGAGCCATCGCGCCGATCGGTCCATACCGCGGCGAGCGAGGCACTGGCCACCAGGTTTTCGGTGAGCGGCAATTCCCCCCGCGTGAACACCTCGAGGTTGCGCGCCCGACGGTCACGAGCTGCCGTCAGCGCGCCTGGCTGCGATGAGACCGGACTTGTTGGCGGCCCGGCATAACCAAAGGTCTCGGCCTGCTGATCGGTATTCATCGCCCGCACGCCGATGGTCAGCGGCCGCGCCAGCGGATCGCTGCTGCTGCCCAGTTCATAGACAAGGCTGCCGGTCACGCTCTGGTTGCTTTCCAGTAGAATGCCGCCCGGCGTAGCGTGATCCTTGAACCGGTCATCATAGCCCAGCGCCAGCGTCACCCGGTGGATGCCTATGGTATAAGTGGTGCGGCTCGAGACGAAGGTCTGGTCAATATTGTTGTCCTGATCGCGTTGGAGCGAGATCAAGGCGGCCTGTCGGGGATCAGCCTCGAACTGGGCGCGGGTCAGCGCGCCGGGCCATTGGCTGTCGATCTCGGCGTGGCCCGCGAAAAGGCGGGTTTCGAGCCCCGGTGCGACCTGCCATCCGATATTTCCGGTCAGCCGCAAAGCGTCGGTCTCTGCCTGATCGCGGAAGCCATCATGTGCCGAGCGGGTGACGGCGATGAAGCCGTCCACCGTCTCACCCGCGACCCCTGCCGAACCGGCAACGCGCCAGGTGCCAAAGCTGCCGCCATCGACGGCTGCGCGGATACCTTCGGAATTGCGCCCGGTGCGCGATTCGAGCACCAATGCGCCGCCCAGCGTTGTCGCTCCGACCCCCAGCGCGGAATAGCCGCGCAGGATGCTAAGGTGCGATCCGGCCTCCAGATCCAGCGCCGGCGGATCGAAGTTGCCGTCGGCAGCGTTGACTGGCACCCCATCGCGGATCACCAGCACGCCCTTGGCATGGCCGGTGCGACTGATCCCCGAACCGCGCACCGA
>DAIQNP010000364.1:0-2641 GCA_036788335.1 Erythrobacter sp. | reverse complement strand
GGGCGAGTTCGTTGTTGGTGAAGTTGGCGTGGATGGTCTTGTGGCAGATCGGGTGAACGGGCACCTTGATCTTGCCCTTCTTGGCCTTGGGCACCGGGTGATGCCACTGCACCACATCACCCAGCGGGCGGCCGCAGAGCCAGCAAGCAGGCGCGCCGCCTTCGTCCTCGTCGTTCATCACCCCTTCTTCTCCGCCGCTTTCTTCTTTTTCATCGCATCGTGGAAACGGTCGGCCCAGCCGGGCTTCACCAATTGTTCGGCGCGCACCATCCGCAGTTCGCCTTCCGCCACGTCGCGGCTGACGGTCGATCCTGCCGCAACGATCGCGTCTGCGCCGATGGTGACGGGCGCAACCAGCGCCGAGTTCGAGCCGATGAAGGCGCGCTCCCCGATCACGGTCTTGTGCTTGAAATAGCCGTCGTAGTTGCAGGTGATGGTGCCCGCGCCGATATTCGCGCCCGCGCCCACCGTGGCATCGCCGAGATAGGTGAGGTGGCTGGCCTTGGCGCCCGCGCCGAGCACCGCATTCTTGACCTCGACGAAATTGCCGATGAAACTGCCTTCCTCCAATACCGTACCGGGACGCAGGCGCGCGAACGGGCCGATCTTGACGCCGGTGGCCAGTTTCGCGCCCTCGATATGGCTGTTGGCGCGGATCAGCACCTTGTCGGCGATGGTCACGCCGGGGCCGAAGAACACGTTGGGCTCGATTGTCACGTCGCGACCGACCGCAGTGTCCCAGCTGAAGAACACGGTCTCGGGCGCGATCAGCGTCGCGCCCTCATCCATCGCGCGCACCCGCCGCGCCGCCTGCCAGCGGCTTTCCGCCGCAGCGAGTTCGGCGCGGGAGTTGATCCCAGCGACCTCCTCGGCAGCGGTCTCGATCACCACCACCCGGTCGCCGCGAGCGATGGCGTTGGTGGCGACATCGGGGAGGTAATATTCGCCCTGAGCATTGTCGTTGCCGACCGCTTCGAGCAGCGGCCACATGTCATCCGAATGGGCAACGATAAGCCCGGAATTGCACAGGTCGCAGGCGCGCTCGGCGTCGCTGGCGTCCTTGTACTCGACCATCTTGACCACCGCGCCATCCGCATCGGCGATGATCCGCCCATAGGCAAGCGGATCGGCCGGGCGGAAGCCGAGCACCGCGACCTTGGCCCCGCCCTCGAGCGCGCCGAACAGCCGGCGGACCGTGTCGGCCTTGACCATCGGGCAATCGCCGAAGCACACCAGCACCAGGCCGCCGAAATCCGCCAGCGCGCCCTTTGCCTGCAAGGCCGCATGGGCCGTGCCGAGCTGTGGTTCCTGCAACGCGACCGTGACCTCGCGCCCGGCCAGCGCGTCGCGCAATTGTTCGTGCCGGTCACCCGCCACCACCACCGTCCGCGCGAGCGACAATCCGGCGAGGCTGTCCAGCAGGTGCTCCAGCATCGGCTTGCCCGCAATCGGGTGCAGCACCTTGTGCAGGTCGCTCTTCATTCGGGTGCCCTTGCCCGCTGCAAGGATGATCGCGGCAAATGGGTGCATGGTTTCGTCCATGAAATAACTTTAGGGAACGGCGCGCTTGCCAGCAATTGCTTGCGGTTTGAAGAAGGTTCCGTCACCTCGCCCCGCCGAGGAGAACGGCCAAGGAGACAAGATGAGCGATTTTCCCTTCGATGCGGTCGGCTTCGATCTCGATGGCACGCTGCTCGATACCTTCCGCGATCTGGGGGCTGCGGTGAATCATGCGCTGGTGCTGGGTGGGTTCGCGGCGGTGCCGCTGGAAACGTCGAAGGACCTGATCGGCGGCGGGGCCAAGATCATGCTCGCGCGCGCGGTCAACGCGCAGGGCGGATTGCCGGATGACGAATTCCGGCGGCTCTACAAGGCGATGCTGCAATTCTACGAGGCCAACAACGCGGTCCACACCGTCCCCTACCCCGGCGCGCGCGAGGCCATCGCCACGCTGGCGGCGCGCGGCGTGCGGATGGCTGTGGTCACCAACAAGTTCGAGGCCTTCGCCCGCTCGGTCCTGACTGCGACCGGGTTGATCGGTGCCTTCGATGCCGTGATCGGCGGCGACAGCATGGGCAGGGGAGCGGACGGGCAGTTCCTCGCCAAGCCCCACCCCGCCCCGATCATCGAAGCCCGCGCCCGGTGCGGCGCAGGGCGCTTCGTGTTCATCGGGGATTCGACCTATGACGTGCGCAGCGCCAAGGCTGCGGGCGTGCCGGTGGTGGCTGCAGCCTATGGCTATTGCGACGCGGCTCCGCAGGAACTCGGCGCGGATGCGGTGATCGATTCGCTCGACGCGCTGATCCCGGCACTGGAAGCCCTGGCAGCGCGCCTGTAACCTTACGGCACCGCAGGCTGCCGGTTTGGCGGTTGCAAGCCACGCGGGAAAGTGCCACGCAGCGCCCGCATTCGACTTTACGCGGGCGTAAAGCAAAGTTCAGCGCCCGGACCTTCACACAGGCAGGAGAGAACACATGACCATCAGCTTCAAGGACAAGGTCGCCATCGTCACCGGGGCCGGCGGGGGCTTGGGCAAGGCCTATGCGCTGGAGCTCGCCCGGCGCGGCGCAAAGGTCGTCGTCAACGATCTCGGCGGATCGCGTGACGGTACCGGCACCTCTGACGCAGCAGCCCAGGTCGT
>DAIQNP010000363.1:0-2646 GCA_036788335.1 Erythrobacter sp. | reverse complement strand
TCGAGCAGCGCCATCGTGGTGGCATTGGCAATCGCCTGCCCGACCGCGGCCGTATCGCCCGACATCGGCACCAGCAGCGCGATGCGATGGCGGGTTTCGTCGGTAGGTAGCGCGGTGGCGCTCGGTTCGGGCGTGGGGGCAGGCGGCGGCGGCGCGGTGTCGACCGGCGGCGCCTTGGGCACAACCTGACATCCGGCGGCCAGCAAGGCTGCGCACCCCAACGCAAGATTGCGGCGCGACAGCACAGTGCGGGCAAGCGCCAGCCGTTCGGACGTGCTGTGGGCCCGTCCCATGATAAACTGCATCGACTTCATCCTTGTCGGCCCCTCACCGCTGCGCAATACGGGCACGGTGACCAGCCTGCCGATCCGACAGACCCCTGAATCGTCTCAGGACACCCCGCTCCCGCCCGGGCTCTATATCGTCGCCACCCCGATTGGCAATCTTGGCGATATGACGTTCCGGGCGGTCGACGTGCTGCGCCGTGCCGCTTTGGTAGCGTGCGAGGACACACGCGTGACGGGCAAGCTGCTCAAGGCCTATGGGCTGTCGGCGCGGCTCCAGCGGCTCGACGACCACGCCCCGCCTGACGTGCGCGACCGGGTGATCCAGCAGGCGTTGAGCGAGCCGGTGGCGCTGGTGAGCGATGCCGGCACCCCGCTGGTGTCCGACCCCGGCTATCGCCTGGTGCGCGAGGCGCGCGCCGCCGGGGTGACGGTGACCAGCGTGCCGGGCGCCTGCGCGGCGGTGTCGGCGCTCAGCATTGCCGGGCTGCCGAGCGACCGGTTCCTGTTCGCCGGCTTCCTGCCGGTCAAGGACAAGGCACGCAGCGATGTGCTGGCGGGCCTTGCAGAGGTGGCGGCGACGCTGGTGTTCTACGAAACCGCGCCGCGGATCGAGCGCAGCCTGCGCGCCATTGCCGAGCTGTGGCCGCAGCGCGAAATCGCGGTCGCACGCGAAATCACCAAACTGCACGAGGACTGCCGCACCGGCACCGCAACGAGCCTTGCCGATCACTATGCAGCCCACCCGCCCAAGGGCGAGATCGTGCTGCTGATCGGCCCGCCCGCGCCCGAGGAAGCGCCGGTGCTGGATGCCGATGCGTTGCTGCGCACAGCGCTTGCGGCAGGCGGGCCGGGCAAGGCGGCGGGGCAGGTGGCCAAGGCGACCGGGATGGACCGGGCGGCGCTCTATGCCCGCGCGCTGGAATTGAAGGGCGAATGATGCGGGCCCGCTCCACGCCCGAACGGCAGGAAGCCGACCAGCGCGGCCGGCAGGGCGAGGCGGCAGCGGCAATATGGCTGACCCAGCAGGGCTGGCGGATCGTGGCGGAGCGGGTCAAGACCAAGGCTGGCGAGATCGACCTGATTGCAGCGCGCCCCGGCCTGATCGCCTTTGTCGAGGTCAAGTGGCGCGCCCGCGCTGCCGCGCTCGGCGATGCGATCGACGAGCGGCGGCTGACGCGGGTGGCGCGCGCGGTCGAATGCATCTGGCAGGACTACGCGACCGAGGGTGAGGATATCCGCATCGACGTGATCCTGATCGCGCCTGGCCAGCGCCCGACCCATATCGAAAATGCCTGGATGCCGATGGGTTAAGTCCACAACCATTCGCCCTGAGCTTGTCGGAAGCGAAGCTGCGCGTTGCGCAACGGCCGTATTTTCTTCATTGCGCGCCGCAGAATTGTAATACGGCCCTTCGACAAGCTCAGGGCGAACGGAGATTGTGAAATGACCTTGCGTGTCGCCGTCCAGATGGACCCTATCGACCAAATCAAGATCGGGGGCGACAGCTCGTTTGCGTTGATGCTGGCCGCGCAAGCGCGGGGCTACGAACTGTTCGAATACCATGTCGAGAGCCTGACCTTGGACGAGGACGACCGCCTGTTCGCGCACGCCTTTCCGGTGACGGTGCAGCGGGTCGAAGGCGATCATTTCACGCGCGGGGAACAGGTCAGGCTCGATCTCGGCAAGGACATCGACGTTGTCCTGATGCGGCAGGACCCGCCGTTCCACATGGGCTACATCACCGCCACCCACATGCTCGAACGGATCGCGCCCGAAACGCTGGTGGTCAATGACCCGGCGCATGTCCGCAATGCGCCCGAGAAGGTGATGGTGCTGAATTATCGCCGCTTCATGCCGCCGACGCTGGTCACTCGCTCGGTCGACGAAGTGCGCCGCTTTATGGCGAAACACGGCGCGATCGTGGTCAAGCCGATCCACGGCAATGGCGGCAAGGCGATCTTCCGTATCGGCGAGAACGGCGAGAACCTCACCGCATTGTTCGAGGTGTTCAACCAGACCTGGCCCGAACCGCACATGGTCCAGCCCTTCCTCCCCGAGGTGGCCCAGGGCGACAAGCGGATCGTGCTGGTCGACGGCGAGGTAGCCGGCGCGATCAACCGCGTGCCGGGGGAAGGCGAATTCCGCTCCAACCTCGCGATGGGCGGCAGCGCGCAGGCAACCGAATTGACACAGGCCGAGCAGGACATCTGCGAAGCGCTCGGTCCGGACCTGAAGCGGCTCGGCCTGACCTTTGTCGGCATTGACGTGATCGGCGGAAAGTGGGTGACCGAGATCAACGTCACCTCGCCCACCGGCATCGTCGCCATAGACAAATTCAACCAATCGGATACGGCGGGGG
>DAIQNP010000362.1:0-2647 GCA_036788335.1 Erythrobacter sp. | reverse complement strand
CGCCGATTTGGCATCATGCCCGCGCACAATCAGCCGCAAGGTTTCCTTTTCCTTGCCGGTGAGTTCATCGAATTGCGCGGCCATCTCGCGGCTCTAGACGTTCGCATGGGATCGCCGCCACCCCGAAAAATTCGTGTCGACCGCCGATCGGCCTCTGATAAATGCGGCGGCCATGACGGAAAACTATCACCCGCCGGTCAAACGCTCAGTCGAGATTGCCGGGCACAAGACCTCGATCAGCCTTGAACCGCTGTTCTGGGACATGCTCAAGGCTGCCGCGCTGCGCGAAGGCGTGGCGATTGCGGCGCTGGTGGCGCGGATTGATGCCGAGCGAATCAGGTCCCCCACACCGCCCGGCCTCGCCAGCGCGATACGGGTGTGGCTGGTGGCGAACGACCGCGATTAGTCGTCCACCCGCTCGATATCCGCGCCCACCAGTTGCAGCTTCTCCTCCAGCCGCTCGTATCCCCGGTCGAGGTGGTAGATCCGGCGCACCTGCGTCTCGCCCTCGGCGGCGAGCGCTGCGATAACGAGGCTCATCGAGGCGCGCAGGTCGGTCGCCATCACTTCCGCGCCGGTCAGCCGCTCGGCGCCCCTGACGATCGCGGTGCGGCCTTCGGTGGTGATGTCAGCGCCCATCCGCGCCAGTTCGGGCACGTGCATGTAGCGGTTCTCGAAGATCGTTTCCTTGAGCACACTGGTGCCATCGGCCTTGCAAAGCAGCGCCATCAACTGCGCCTGCATGTCGGTGGCAAGGCCGGGATAGGGCGCGGTGGTGAGCTTGGTGGGCTTCAGCGCACCGTTGGGGGCAATGTTCACGCCCTTGGCATCCCACGTCACGACCACGCCGATCGCCTGCAAGGCATGGATCGTCGCCAGCATGTCCTCGGCCTTGGCACCTTCCAGGCGCACCTCGCCCCCGGTGATCGCGGCGGCGCAGGCATAGGAGCCTGCCTCGATCCGGTCGGGCATCACCCGGTAGGTTGCGCCGTGCAGCCGCTTGACCCCGTGGATGGTGAGGTCGGAGCTGCCGATGCCTTCGATCTCGGCACCCATCGCGGTGAGCATGTTGCACAGATCGACGATTTCGGGCTCGCGCGCGGCGTTGAACAAGCGGCTGGTGCCGTTCGCCAGCACCGCGGCCATCAGCGCGTTCTCGGTCGCGCCGACAGAGACCACCGGGAAGTCGAAGTCGCCGCCCGGCATCCCGCCATCGGGCTGGCTCGCCTTCACATAGCCCTGCGCCAGCTCGATATGCGCGCCGAAGGCTTCCAATGCCTTCAGGTGCAGGTCGATCGGGCGGTTGCCGATCGCGCAGCCGCCGGGCATCGACACGGTCGCCTCCCCGGCGCGGGCCAGCATCGGGCCGAGCACCAGGATCGAAGCGCGCATTTTGCGCACCAGATCATAGGGCGCGACCGTCGAGGTGATCCGGGTCGCCTCCATGCTCATCACCCGGCCGAAATCCTCCGGGCGCGTGCCCTGGATCACGGTGGTGACGCCGAACTGGTTCATCAGGTGCTGGAACCCGTCGATATCGGCCAGCCGCGGCAGGTTGCGCAGCGTCAGCGGCTCTTCGGTCAGCAGCGCGCAGGGGATCAGGGTGAGTGCGGCGTTCTTCGCGCCCGAAATCGGGATGGAGCCGGAAAGGCGATTGCCGCCGCGAATGATGAGCTTGTCCATAGGACACGTCCTTAGCCGAAAGTGACTCTGGCGCAACTGACGCGCCATGCACCGCGCACTGCCGAATGCGCGATTGACCTCGTGCGGGCAGCGCGGCACGGAACGCGGGTCGCGACGAAAAGCCTAACCAGAAACGCGAGGCCTTCATGAGTGCAACCAAGCCGATCCGTAAAGCCGTGTTCCCCGTCGCCGGGCTGGGCACGCGCTTCCTGCCAGCGACCAAGGTGGTGCCCAAGGAACTGCTGCCGGTGGTCGACCGCCCGCTGATCCAGTATGCGGTGGACGAAGCGCGCGAGGCGGGGATCGAGCAGATGATCTTCGTCACCGGACGCGGCAAGACCGGGATCGTCGAGCATTTCGACATCGCCTTCGAACTCGAACAGACGATGAGCGAACGCGGCAAGGACCTGTCGGTGCTCGACTGCGCCCGCGCCACGCCGGGCGACATCATCGCGGTGCGCCAGCAGGTGCCGCTGGGGCTGGGCCATGCGATCTGGTGCGCGCGCGCGATCGTGGGGGATGAGCCCTTCGCGATCTTCCTGCCCGACGAGCTGATGGTGGCGCGCGAGGGCGGCACCGGCTGCATGAAGCAGATGGTCGAGGCCTATAACGAGGTCGGCGGCAACCTCATCAGCGTGCTCGAGGTGCCGATGGCGCAGGTTTCCAGCTACGGCGTGATCGATCCGGGCGCTGCCAACGGCGCGCTGACCGAAGTGCGCGGACTGGTGGAGAAGCCCCCGGTGGCCGAAGCGCCGTCGAACAAGATCGTTTCGGGCCGCTACATCCTCCAGCCCGAGGTGATGGGGGTGCTGAAGGATCAGGGCAAGGGCGCAGGCGGCGAGATCCAGCTGACCGATGCGATGGCGAAGATGATCGGCACCCAGCCGTTCCACGCGGTGACCTTCGACGGCAACCGCTACGATTGCGGCAGCAAGGTCGGCTTTGTCGAGGCGACGCTGGCGAT
>DAIQNP010000361.1:0-2652 GCA_036788335.1 Erythrobacter sp. | reverse complement strand
ACCGAACGCGGCAGGTCCTGCGCGCTGGGTGGCAGATCGCGCAGGCGGCGTCCGATCGGGCGGATGACGAAGGCATAGCACGGGTCCTCGCCCGAAGTGCGGACCGCCGACAATTCGACCGGCTCACCCTCGACATCGTGGCCGACCCGCAGCACGGTACTGACGTTGCGCGCCGCACCGTGCTGGTCGATCTGGCCCTCGATCAGGTCGAGATCGATCCCTGGCCGCCCGATCGATTCCGACAGGTGCCGACCGCGCAGCTGGTCGACGCTCGCCGCCTGCAGCATCTCGACAAAGGCGGCATTGGCGGTGATGATCTCAAGGTTGCTGTCGGCCACCACGAAGGCATCGGGCATCTGGTCGACCAGTTCGAGCACCGGGCTGTACTGCGGCTTGGCCCCATCGCTGACTGGAACCAGCCGCAGCAGCAGGAACTGCCCGCGATCCTGCGTGAATCCGGCCACCGATGCCATCACCTCGCGTGCGCCGCGGGCGATCCGGATGCGCGCCGGGCTGACGGTATCCGAGACCAGAGCGGCCCCGATCAGCGCCTGAAACTGGTCGCGCGAGTCCTTGTCGAGCACGCTCACCAGCTTCTTGCCCGGCAGGCTTGCGGGGCGCGCGCCGACCAGCGCGTGCGCCGCCGGATTGGCTTCGCGGATGCGCAGACTGGCGGCTTCGATGATCAGTACCGGCTCGGTCGATTTCTCGAACAGCATCCGGTAGCGTCCTTCGAGCTGGCGCATCCGGAGATAGTCGCGCTCGAGCGATTGCTGCACCTGGAGCAGGCGCTGCTGGAGCCGGCCCGCCTCACGCAGGTCGCGCCCGAAAGCGATCCTGTGCTCCCCGCCATTGACGCTGAGCACGGCGTAACGGATCGGCACTTCCCCGTCGCGCGAAGGATGGTTCACCTGCCGCCAGTGCTGCACCTCCCCGCGCCGGGCGGCAGCCAGCATCTCCATGATTTTCGGGCGACTTTCGTCGGTGACTGTTTCGATCCAGTTGGTTCCGACCCAGTGCGAGAAGCCGGGAAAATCCTTGGGATCGAAGGCGGCATCAAGGATGGTGCCGGTCTCGTCGAGCACCAGCGTGACATCGCCTGCGACCATCGCCAGCTTCATCGCAGCGTCGGCATCGAGCGTGTTGAACAGCTCCGCCGCCCGCCCGAACGGATGCTTGCCTTCAATGCTGTGTTTGCGGGTGAGCATAGTGTCGGCCCCTAGCGCAGGGCATGCGCGCGGAGCGGAGCGGCTTCGACCAGGGCTTCGGCCAATTCCAGCGCCGCCATAGCGTCCGCACCGGTTCCATCGGCGCCGACTTCCACTGCGAGATCGGGATTCGCGTTGATCATTCGTCCGCCGACAAGCACCGATATGTGGGGGTTGGCGGACACGTTGCGCATCGCCTTAATGATATTTGCGAGCGCCGCGCTAGGGCAGTCGCGGGCGAGCGTCAATCCCACCACATCGTAGGGTTTGCGCGACAGCTGGTCGAGCAATTCGCGCCGTTCCGGCTTCACCAGCGCTTCGCTATGCCAGCCGGCGCGGGCAAAAACCTCCTCGATCATCAGCGTCCCAAAATTGTGATGGTCGCCCGGCATGGGCGAGAACAGTGCGATCCGCGGCGCATCGAACCTCGGCAGTTCGGCAGGTGAGCGCGCGGCGATTTCGCGCATCACTTCCTGCAGGCGCCACAGGCCCATCGTGACGTCGATGAAGTCGCATTCGTCATGCTCCCACATTTCCCCGAGCTTGCGCGCGGCGGGTGCGAGCAGGTCGAGGCAGATCGTCTCGACGGTGGCGCCATCGGCGATGAAGGCGTCGACTTCTTCGAGCAGGCTGGCCGCTTCGAGCCGCAACGGGAGCGCGGCAAAGCGGACGGCATCTTCGGCGGCGATCTGGCGGCCGCGGCGCGTCTTGACCCGCGCCTCGCCCGAGGAATGGGCCATCAGCAGGCGCGGAATGATCTCGCCCTCGATGATGGCATTGACCGATTCGTGTTGCTCCGGAACCGTGCTGGCAGATCGCTTGCGCACACGCTCGAGCGGTTTGCCGATCACGCCGCGCAGCACCGCTGAGCTGGCGCCAAACATTCCCGAAACCTTGGACTCTCCCATAAACCAGACCCTCCCAGGTCGTGCGGAGGTACCCTTCCGCAGGAGGCGTGGACCCCGTCACCCCGACACGATCCGATGGCCCTGATCCCGAAAAGCCAGCGACTCCTTGATACGCTTTTTTCGAGGATGGCGCAAACTGCGTTAAGGGGAAGTGGAAAAACGTCAACACAATTGAACGTCCAATCTAGTTGACACTTATGGCGCAACGAGCTTAATCTCCGAGTCACACAATGAAGGCTTACGCTACCGATGACACGGACGGATCATGCATCCCCGGTCGAGCCTGCAACCACCGCCACCAGAGCGGGAAAGCAGAGGGAGGACCACACCGCGCTCTACACAGCGGAAGAGCGTCGGCGCCGCGACGAGTCGGCATGGACCATCGTCCAGGGTGTCCTCGCTCCGGTCCAATTCGTGGTGTTTCTCGTCAGTCTCGGTCTTGTGATCCGCACTCTTAATACCGGCGAGGGCGCATTCGCCGCCGATGCGTCGGTCGTGGTCAAGACACTGGTCCTTTATACCATCATGATTACCGG
>DAIQNP010000360.1:0-2656 GCA_036788335.1 Erythrobacter sp. | reverse complement strand
GCGAGACGATCGAGGAAGCGGTGCAACGCGAGATCCACGAGGAAGCCGGCGTGCGCGTGCAGGGCGTGCGCTATATCGCCAGCCAGCCCTGGCCTTTCCCGAGCCAGCTGATGATCGGCTGCACCTCGCAGGCGGTCACGACCGACATCACCATCGACCGCACCGAATTGGACGATGCGCGCTGGTTCACCCGCGCCGAACTCGAAGAAGCGCGCGCTGCGGGTGAGCATGGGACCGAGACCCTGATCTTCCCGCGCCCCTTCGCGATTGCCCATACGCTTGTGACATGGTGGCTCGACAAATGAGCGCCAATGCACCCCGGTGCCTGACTATCGACATCTATTCCGACGTGATGTGCCCGTGGTGCCTGATCGGCTACGGCCAATTGACCAAAGCCCTGGCGCAGCTGGAGGGCGAGATCGCGGCCGAGATCCGCTGGCGCCCGTTCGAACTCAATCCCGATATGCCGCCTGAAGGCGAGGAGCAGGAGGCCCATCTCCAGCGCAAATATGGCCGCCCGGCCGTGGAAGGCGCGGCTCTGCGCGCCCAGATGCTGACCATTGCCGAAGACGCGGGCGTGTCGTTGTCGTGGGAGGGGGAGGGCGAAGCTCCCCCTGCGATGATGTGGAACACAAGGCTGTGCCACAAACTGCTGGCCTTTGCGCTCGAACAGGCCGGGCCGCAGGCGCAAACCGCCTTGAAGCTCGCGCTGTTCCGCGCCCATTTCAACCGCCGCGCCAACCTTGGTGACCGGGCGGTGCTGCTCGACATCGCGGCCGGGGCAGGCCTGCACCGCGAAGCCGCCAAGGCGGCGCTGGACGATCCCGATCTCGAAGCCCGCTTGCTGGCCGAACAGCGGCAGGCCTGGGACATGAACATTTCTGGTGTGCCCGCCATGATCGTGCAGGGCAAGTTCCTGATCCCCGGCGCGCAGGCGCCCGAAGTCTATGTCAATGCGCTGCGCCGGGTGGCGGTAAAGACCGGCGTCTCGGGGGGCTGAGGCGAATACGGGCTGAGGACCTCCCGCCCATCAACCAGATCAGGGCGCGCCCGCCATCCGTCCTCCACATCGCTTGCTGTCCATAACAACAGCAGGAGAACGATATGTCCAAGGTATCAGCAATTTTCGACACCCACGCCGAGGCGGAGCGTGCCGTAAACGAATTGCGCACGATGGGTGTGAACGACAGCGATCTGTCCGTGATCGCGCATCACAAGGGCACCACCACCACCCGCAGCGGCGAAGGCGACGTCACCGACGAGGACCACCGCAACGTGCTGCGCGGCGTGCTCGGCGGCGGTGCACTGGGCGCGGGGCTGGGGGTTGCAGCACTGGCGATCCCCGGTGTCGGCCCGCTGGTGGCAGGCGGCGCGATTGCTGCAGCAGCAATCCCCGAAGCGATCGGGATCGGCGCGGCGGTCGGCGCGATCGGCGGGACGCTCAACGAAACCCTCACCAAGCACGGCGTCGACGAGCAGGACGCGACCTATTACGACGACCGGATCAAGCACGGCGGCGTGGTGGTGTTGGTTGAGGATACGGGCATGGACTCGCATGGGGTGCGCGAAGTGCTCTACCGCAACGGCGGGCACAACGCAGGCCAACAGCGCACCGCCGCGATCTGAGCCGATAAGCGAACCATAGAATGGAAGTCAGGCGCGGTGGAAACTGCGCCTGACTTCCGATCGGGCGCCTAGACCAGCCCCAGCCGCTCCAGCTTCATCGCCAGCCGTCCGGGCAGCGCGTCGCCGATGTCCTCGCCCTCGGCCACGTCCTTCGGGGCCTTGTCGTCGGTGAGGTAGCGCCAGCCCTGATGCGCGCGTTTGGCCTGCTGGTGGACGCGGATCAGCTTCGGCTCGAGGCAGATGTCCCAGCGCCCGTCCTCGGTCTTGACGAAGCCGGTGATTGGGGACCGCGCCACGATCGCGTGGTTGATGATCCAGAACAGCGATCCGCCGACCACCTCCTCGTGCCGGGTGGGCCGGTTGCGGGTGGTCAGGCGGATATCGCCGCGCCCTTCATACCAGCCAGCGAGATGGTCATAGCTTTTCGCGCCGAACGCGATCTTGGTCAGGTGAAGCGGCATCGGTCCTAACTAGGCGATGCAGCGCGAGATTGCGAGGCCTGCCTGCGTCATCACAGCGGCGCGAGACCCACCGCTACCGCCAGCCCGAGGAAGGCGAAGAAGCCCATTGAATCGGTAATCATCGTCACGAATACGCTGGACGCGACCGCCGGGTCCTGGTTCAGCCGCTCGAAGATCACCGGCACCAGCACGCCGGCGAGGCCCGCGACCGCGATGTTGATCACCATCGCCAGTGCGATCACCACCCCCATCATCGGCGAGAAGAACACCGCCGCCGCCACGCCGATCAGCACCGCGATCGTGCCGCCGTTGAGCAGCGCGACGCGGAATTCGCGCCACAGGATCCGCTTTGTGTTCGACCGGGTCAGCTGGTTGGTCGCAATGGCGCGCACCGCCACCGCCATCGTCTGCGTCCCCGCATTGCCGCCGATGCTGGCGACAATCGGCATGAGGATAGCGAGTGCCACCAGTTCCTCGATCGCCGCGCCGAAAAACGCGATGATGGCAGAAGCCACCACCGCCGTCCCAAGGTTCGCGATCAGCCAGCGCACCCGGCTGGAAAAGGCCTC
>DAIQNP010000359.1:0-2672 GCA_036788335.1 Erythrobacter sp. | reverse complement strand
GCGGCGCGCGCTTCGGCCATTGCGGCCTGGCCGAGCAGGTAGCGGTCAGTGCGGAAGGTGCGGGTTTCGGGATCGTAGAAATTCACGGCCACCGCCGCTTCGTCCTGCGGGACGAACACCCGGGCCCATTCGCCGCCCGCAGAAAGCCCGTATTGCGTGCGGCCGTTGACGCAGCCGTCGGCGGACCAGTCGAGCTCGACATCGTCGGTGCGCGCCGCAGTGATCCGGCTGCGCTCGGGCACCAGCCGACAGATCAGCGTCCCTTCCGCCGCTTGCGATGCGTCGGCTGCGGCGGGGGCATCGGCTTCCTGCAGGGCAGCGGCGACCCGATCCTCGATCGCAGCGAGGCCGGGGCGGGTAATCCATAGCAGCAACGCGGCCATCACCGCAGCGCCTGCCAGGGCGGCGGTGATCGCGGCGCGCTTGCGGGTGGCCTCGTCCCGCCGCCATTGCAGCGCGGCATAACCGCCGCCGACCGCCGCCATCAGCAGGATCAGCGCTGCGGCCAGTGCGTTCTCGCGCTCGGCAATCACGTCCATCTGCGCTGACAGGCGAGCGCCCTCGCGCGCCTCGCGCAACCGCGCCTCGCGCGCCGCCATGCGATCGCGCGCTTCGGTCTGTTCGGCGGCAAGGCGCTGGCGCTCTTCGGCGTTCAATTCGTCGATCGAGCGGCAGGGCATGGCGTTGGTGACCGGCTCGATCCCGTTGTCGCGCAGGAAGGGGATCAACTCGCGCAAGCTGACCGCAAAGTAGAATTCGGCATCCGACCCGCCCGAATCTGCGCCAAAGGAATTGACCCCGATCACCCGCCCGCACGGATCGAGCAGCGGGCCGCCCGAATTGCCGCGCGCGATCGGCGCGGTATGGAGCAGCGTGTCGAACTGGCGGCTGGGCCGCTCGCCCGACAGGAAACCGCGCGATTTGACCGGCGGCTGGGCGCGGAAAATGTCTGCCATTTCGAGCCCTTGCGCGAGGTCCACGTTCATCGGGTAACCCACCGCCGAAACTTCGCCGCCGCCGCTCCCGGCCCCGCCCGCGAGCGTCAGCGGCGGCAGGCGCAGCGCGCCGCTGGCGATTTCGATCAGTGCCAGATCGTTGCGCGGCGAGACCGCCACGACGCGGGCAAAGGCGCCGCCTTCGCCTTCGCCGGGGACCACGCCGATCCGCAGGGTATCGTCCTGCAAGGCTTCGCGGATCACGTGGTCGTTGGTGACGATCATGGTGAGGGTGACGGCAAAGCCGGTGCCGTGGGTGACCGGCTCGAGCTGTCCGCCCGCGTCGGTCATCACCACCACCCGCACCACCCCGCGCGCGGCGGCGTCGATATCGGCCGGGTCCGCAGCGGCGGGGGAGGCAGGCCCGAAAACCAGCAGGGCGAAAACGAACATGATGCGCAGCATGACGCCGCTATAGCCATTTTTTCGCCATGCGCGACATTGAACGCAAGCGTGAGGGGTGCGGGCAGGAGCCTCCTGTGGCACTGTGTTTCACGTGGAACATTCAAAGAACATGACCGATGAGGAGCGCTGGCAGATCGCGCTCGCCAAGGACCGGCGGTTCGACGGGGCCTTCGTGACCGGAGTGCACTCGACCGGCATCTACTGCCGCCCGAGCTGCCCGGCGCGCGCGCCCTTGCGAAAAAACGTGCGATTCTATGCGACTGCGGCCGATGCGCAGAGAGCCGGGCTAAGAGCTTGCAAACGCTGTTCACCCGACACGAACAGCGCCGAGGAAGCCTGCGTGCTCGCCGCCATTGCCGCGATCCGCGCACACGGCGCGATGACGCTGGACGCGCTGGCCGACCTGACGGGCTATGCGCCGACTCATTTCCAGCGCCTGTTCAAGCGCACCGTTGGCCTTTCGCCCGCTGCTTATGCCCGCGCATTGCGCGAAGAGCGTGTACGCGGGGCGCTGATGACCGGGCAACGGGTGGGCGACGCCCTGACAACCGCAGGCTATGCCGGGGCCAAGCAGTTCTACGCAGAGACAAAGGGCAGGATGGGGATGACGCCGAGCGACTGGAGCAGGGGCGGCGCGGGCCGCGTGATCTCTTGGGCTGTGCAGGCGACCACGCTCGGCCCGATGCTGGTGGCCGCGACCGACAAGGGCGTTTGCTGTCTCGCCTTCCTCGCAGGGGGCGAGAACGCCGAGGCCGGGCTGCGGGCGCGGTTCCCCAAGGCCGAACTCGTCCCGGCGGGCGAGGATTTCCGCGCGCTGTTCGCGGCCGTGGTCGACGCGGTCGAGCAGCCAGGACCGGGCAGCGCCGCAATCCCGCTCGACGTCAAAGGCACCACCTTCCAGCAGCGCGTCTGGGACGAACTGCGCCGCATCCCCCACGGTGAGACGCGGTCTTACGGCGAGCTTGCGGCGCTGCTCGGCAACCCCAGGGCCAGCCGCGCGGTCGGCGGCGCCAACGGGGCGAACCATGTGGCGGTGCTGATCCCCTGCCACCGGGTGATCGCTTCCGATGGGTCGCTCGGGGGCTATGCCTATGGGCTGGCAATCAAGGCGGAGTTGCTGCGGCGGGAAGGGCGATGAGGGATTGGCTTGTCGGTAGCCGACTTAATTGATAGGTTTTCTCAATGAGCTTTCGCGGCAGACTTCGCCCTGTGCGCCTTCTGGACCGCTTCAGACCATGGTTCATGCTGATCGCGGTGGTACCCGCGCTGATT
>DAIQNP010000358.1:0-2723 GCA_036788335.1 Erythrobacter sp. | reverse complement strand
TTCCTTGGCGCGGGCAGCGTGATCCATGCGATGCACCACGAACAGGACATGCGCTATTATGGGGGCTTGCGTAAGCGCATTCCGCTGACCTTCTACGCGATGCTGGCGGGAACCTTGGCGATCACCGGGGTGGGCGTGCTCGGCGTGTTCGGCTTCGCCGGCTTCTATTCGAAGGACGCGATCCTCGAAGCGGCATGGGCGCGCGGCACCGGCATTTCTCAATTCGCCTTCTGGGCGGGCGTGATCGCGGCGCTGCTGACCAGCTTCTATTCGTGGCGGCTGATGTTCCTGACCTTCTGGGGCAAGCCGCGCTGGGCGTTGTCGGAGCATATCCAGCACGCGGTGCATGACGGGCATCACGATTCCGATCACGCCAATCCGCCGCGTCAGGAGCACGCCGGCCATGACGCGCAGCATTCAGTGCCCTCGCCGCATGAGGATGACGGAACCGCTGGCTACCACCCCCACGAAAGCCCGGTGTCGATGCTGATCCCGCTGGGCGTATTGTCGCTGGGCGCGGTCCTGGCGGGCTTCGTGTTCAAGTACGACTTCATCGACGGGGCCGCGTTCTGGGGCGGATCGATCTTCTTCAACGAAGATCTGGTCCACGCGCTCCACGGCGTGCCGCTGTGGGTGAAGCTGACCGCGACGATCGTGATGCTGCTCGGTTTTGCGGGTGCCTACCTTGCTTACATCGCCCGGCCCGACATTCCGGGGAAGTTCGTCGCCAGCTTCGGTGCCTTGCACAATTTCGTTTACCGCAAGTGGTACTTCGACGAACTCTATGACCGGATTTTCGTGAGGCCCGCCTTCTGGTTCGGGCGACAGTTCTGGAAGCTCGGCGATGTCGGCACCATCGACCGCTTCGGCCCCAACGGCATCGCGTGGGTGGTGGATCGCAGCGCGGTCGCGGCCAAGGCGATCCAGTCGGGTTATCTCTACACCTATGCGTTGATCATGCTGCTCGGGCTGGTCGCTGCTGTCACCTTCGTCCTGCTTTAGGAGCGCGCTTCGTAATGGAAGGCCTTCCCGTCCTGTCGCTGATGATGCTCGCGCCGCTGCTTGGCGCGATCGCCTGCCTGTTCGCGGGCGAGGCCTTGGCGCGCCCGATTGCGCTGGCGGCGACGCTGGTGACCTTTGCGCTCGGCGTGATGCTGTGGGTCAATTACGAGATCGGCGGCCCGCAATGGCAGTTCACCGAACGGGCCGAGCTGTTCGCGGGCTTCAGCTATGCGCTGGGGATCGACGGGATCGCGCTGATGCTGATCATGCTCAGCGTGTTCCTGATGCCGATCTGCATCCTTGCCAGCTGGCAGGCGATCACCAAGCGGGTCGGCGAATACATGGCCGCCTTCCTGTTCATGGAGGTGCTGATGATCGGCACCTTTGCAGCGCAGGACCTGTTCCTGTTCTACATCTTCTTCGAAGCCGGCCTGATCCCGATGTACCTGATCATCGGGGTATGGGGCGGGGACAACCGCTTTTACGCCAGCTACAAGTTCTTCCTCTACACCCTGTTCGGATCGGTGCTGATGCTGATCGCGATGTTCTGGATGGTGGCCGAGGCCGGCACGTCCGACATCCCAACGTTGATGCAGTACGGCTTCCCGGCAGGCGCGCAGACCTGGCTGTGGCTGGCATTCTTCGCCAGCTTCGCGGTCAAGGTCCCGATGTGGCCGCTGCATACCTGGCTGCCCGACGCCCACGTGCAGGCACCCACCGCGGGCTCCGTGATCCTCGCGGGCGTGCTGCTCAAGCTGGGCGGTTACGGCTTCATCCGCTTCAGCCTGCCGATGTTTCCCGAGGCTTCGGCGCAGTTCGCATGGCTGGTCTTCACGCTGTCGATGATCGCGGTGGTTTATACCTCGCTGGTCGCGCTGGTGCAGTCCGACATGAAGAAACTGATCGCCTATTCCTCGGTCGCCCACATGGCGATCGTGACGGTGGGCCTGTTCGCCTTCAACGTGCAGGGGCTGGAAGGCGCGATGATCGTGATGCTCAGCCACGGGCTTGTGTCAGGCGCGCTGTTCCTCTGCGTCGGCGTGATCTACGACCGGCTGCACACCCGCGAAATCGCGCGCTATGGTGGGCTGAGCATCAATATGCCCTATTATGCGCTGTTCTTCCTGCTGTTCACGATGGCGAGTATCGGCCTGCCAGGCACCAGCGGCTTTGTTGGCGAGTTTCTGTCGCTGGCAGGGATCTACCAGACCTCGAGCCTGGTCGCGCTTATCTGCACCACCGGGATTATCCTGGGCGCGGCCTACATGCTTTACCTCTATCGCCGCGTGGCGTTCGGGGGGCAGGCGAATGCCGATGCCGCTGCGATGCGCGACATATCTGCACGTGAATGGGTGATGATGACGCCGATTGCCGCCGTCGTTCTGTGGATGGGGGTCTATCCCGAAAGCTTCCTTGCGCCGATGCGAGCCGATATCGCCGTGCTCGACGCGCGCATGGCGACGGCAGCACCTGCTGGCGATGCCCGGCTTGTGACCGGTATGCCGCGCGCTGAAGCCGCCAATGCGCTCCCCCACGACAAGTCCGCCGAGGAGGGCGCGCACTGATGGATTTCGCCCATTCCTTCGCGCTGATCGCATCCGAACTGGTGTTGATCTCCGCCGGGCTCGTGCTGCTGCTGGTCGCTGCCTGGGGCGGCGACAAGTCCGCCCGCGGCATCGCCATCGCCGCTGCTGCCGCGCTGTTCACTGCCGGGTTCCTGC
>DAIQNP010000357.1:0-2751 GCA_036788335.1 Erythrobacter sp. | reverse complement strand
GCTTCCTCCCAGCTCAGGCCAGCCTTGCGGCGGCAGTTCACTAGCGTCTCGTTCAGGACCTGAACGCTGATCCGTGGCCCCTGCCCCAAGATGGCCTCGGCTCGATCGGCCTTCGGGCCGTCGTCGAGCAGGTAAAGAACGACATTCGTATCCGCGAATTCAGCGCTCATGCGCATCGTCGCGGTTCAGGCGTTCCGCCGCAGGCAACTTGCCCCGGAAGCGGCGCAGACCCGTCAGCACCTCATCCGCACGCGCCAGACGACGGACCCTGACCTGGCCGTCGTCCTTGATCAGGTCGATCTGATCGCCTTCCTTGAGCCCAAGTTCCCGGACAAGCTCTGCGGGCAGACGGACGGCGAGCGAGTTGCCCCATTTTGCGACCTGCATCGTGACCTCCTGCGTGGATATACGATCCAGAATGTATATCATGCTGGCTGCATGGACAAGTCTGCCCTCGCACCTAAGCGACTCTTGTGCGTCAGGAAACGGATGACACCAGATTTAGAAAGTGCTTGCGCGAATCTAGTTGGTCGGGCAATAGTCTCGAAAAATACCGCGCGGACACATAAAAATCGCGCCCACGGATCGAGCAGGGCATGACCGAGACAGACAAAGACCTAGACGTCGCCATTGGCCACTACGCAGAACTCCTGGCGTCGAACCTGCACGCACAACGCGCAGCGCACTTCCCGCCCGACGCGAAGAAGGTGATGCGCAGCTTGACGAGCGGTGAGGCGGCAGAACTGCTCGGTGTCGATCACACCTACCTTCGCAAACTTCATCGGGAAGGCAAGATCACAGACGTCGAGACGACGGCTGGAAGCCATCGCCGTTACACCCTCGACGATGTCTGGGAGATCAGGCAAAGCCTCGAGGCCAATGCAAAGAAGCCAGGCACCTATGTGCCGGGTCGTCGCGAGGGCGACGAGTTGCAGGTGATTTCGGTCGTGAACTTCAAGGGTGGCTCTGGCAAGACCACGACATCAGCTCACCTTGCTCAGAGGCTTGCGTTCAAAGGCTATCGGGTACTGGCCATCGATCTGGATCCGCAGGCGTCGTTGTCCGCCTTGCATGGGATCCAGCCTGAACTGGACCTCATGGAGGGCGGGACGCTGTACGACGCGGTCCGTTATGACGACCCTGTCCCGGTGTCCGAGGTCATCAGGAAGACCTACATCCGCGGCCTGGACCTTATTCCGGGCAATCTCGAGCTTATGGAGTTCGAGCATGAGACCCCGGCCGCGATTCAGCGCGGCGGCGCACGCGCTTTCTTCGCGAGGGTCCGTGACGCCCTCGACAGCGTCGAAAGCGACTATGATGTCGTCGTGATCGACTGCCCTCCGCAACTGGGCTTCCTGACCATGTCTGCCCTTTCCGCGTCCTCGGGGGTCCTAGTTACTGTCCACCCACAGATGCTCGACCTCATGTCGATGTCGCAGTTCCTGCGGATGACGGCAGACCTGCTGGGTGTGATCCGTGACGCAGGGGCTAACCTGCGGTTCGATTGGCTGCGGTTCCTGCCGACCCGCTACAAGGTGGGCGACGCCCCACAGACCGAGGTTATCGCTTTCATCCGTGGGCTCTTCGGCCGTTCGGTGCTGACCAACCACATGGTCGAGTCAACGGCCATCTCGGATGCCGGGCTGACCAAGCAGACCTTGTATGAGGCGGACAAGAAAGACTTCACGCGCCAGACTTTCGACCGCGCCATCGAGTCCATGAATGCCGTCAACGATGAGATCGCGGCGATCATCCAAAGCACGTGGGGACGCAATGGCAAGAAAGCCTAAACTGGGACTGCCCTTGCAGACCTTGCGCAATGCCCCTGACGCGCTGGAGGGACGCAGGCTTCGCGGCGGCGTGTTCGAGATCGAGCCTGACCATGTCGAGACCGCTGGCAGGCTTGATGACCGACTCCAAATAGAAATCGCTGGGCTGAAGGCATCGATCTCTAGAAGTGGCCAACGGGTCCCAATTCTCGTGCGACCCCTCGAAGGAGATCGCTACAGTCTGATCTACGGTCGGCGCCGGCTTGAAGCTTGCCGGGATCTCGGGATCAAGGTCCGTGCCATTGTCACCGAAATGGACGGAGATCAGGCACTTCGGGATCAGCTTCTCGAGAACCAAGAACGACGTGATCTGAGCTTCATCGAACGCGCCTTGGTCGCGGCGGCCTTGCTTAATGGCGATCATCTGGGAGAGGCGGAGCGCACCAACAAGGGTGTGGCAGAGGTTCTCAGTCTCACCGAAGCTGGTGTGTCGCAATTGTTGAGCGTCGTTCGCACAGTTGGCGAGGAGCTCGTCCTTGCGATCGGAGCCGCGCCAGGTATTGGCCGGCCTCGTTGGGAGGAACTCAAGAAGGCACTCGGCGATGCGTCTGTCGACCGCGAGCACCTGGCCGCAGTGGCGATAGACACCAAGTCGTCTCATGATGGCGGCCCTGACGAGAAGTCGGACGCCGCGTTCCTTGCCGTCCTCTCAGCAGTCGTGCGCGCAGAGCGGCCCGCCCGACCATCAGGTACCCGAGCGGCGCCCAGTGTGGCCATTCCGGGTATAGGGGCCGCAACCATTACGACAGGGCGCCGCGGCCGACAGTTAAAGCTCGAGCTGAAGGCTGAGGACAGAGATTTTGTCAGCTGGCTGGAGGGCAAGGCCCCGCAGCTGATCGCCGAACTTCACGAGCGCTGGAAGCGCAAGGAAGACTGAGGAAGAGCAACAACCAAAAAGGAGGCACGAGACAGGCAGAAAAGA
>DAIQNP010000356.1:0-2764 GCA_036788335.1 Erythrobacter sp. | reverse complement strand
CCGTCATCGGCGAGCAATCGGCTTCGCGCGCGACATCGGTGATGGTCGGGGCAGCATTGCTCCGCCGCGCACTGCGTTTGCGGGCCGTGGCGGCCGTCACTGAAGTGGTGTTCATGCCCTCTGCCATAGAGCCATGCCCTTGTTTTCAGCAAGTGCGATCATTGTCCCGGTCCCTCGGGAAAGGTGCGCTTGCGGTACGCCTCGAGCGGCTCGGGAAAAGGTGCCGCACCGGCCGGAAGCGCAAGGCCGTTGAGCGACTGCCAATATGCCAGCGAGGCATTGCGCCACCAGCGCGCTTCGGATTGCTGGATCGCCAGGTTTTCGGAGACGGCGCGGAACCGCTCCGCGTCAACCTGCGGGGCAAGGCCCTGCCAGATGCGCGCCATCGCATCGACCGCGCCGATACCGCGATCATATTCGTGGACCAGTTCGGCCCAGAGCGTGCGGCCCGAGGGCATGGGCTGGTCCCAGCGCACCCGGTGGAACCACAGCAGATACCGCGGGTCGATGATGGCCGGGTCTGCCCACTGCGCGGCGACGGCAGGCGCGTATTGCGCCAGCGCGTTGGAGCCGGTCGCTGTCCGGTCGAACCCGATCCCCTCGCTGTCGGCACGGTGGTAATAGCATGGGTTCCAGTCGGGCCGCTCCAGATCGCAGACCCACGGGCCGGGGCCATAGTGATGGCCGGTGTCCATCACGTGCGCGAGGCCGAGCGGCGTCATATACCCCACCACCGCCGCGCGGCTGCCCAGCATCATCGCGGCGATGGTGTCTTGCGCTTGCGGCTGGCGGGTGAAGGTCTGCGCGGTCCATTCGCGCGCGATCGCCTCACTCGAGAGAGACGGGTCCCACGCCAGCCGCCCGAAGGCGTACCAATTGGCCTGATCGAAGTCCGATCCCGACCAGTTGCGGTCCGATCCGGTGTTGGCGACCCCGGCCATTCCGGCAGGCGCAATCACCTGCGCCACGCTTCCGCCGCGTGCGGTATCGGCGTCCAGCACCTCTTTCCACATCGGCGCGAGGTAGGCGAGATGGCTGGCAAAGCCGAGATATTCCTTGGTGATCTGCGCCTCGAACATCAGCTTGGTCTTGGGCATGGCGCCGAACAGCGGATGGAACGGCTCACGCGGCTGGAAATCGAGCGGGCCGTTCTTCACCTGCACGATCACGTTGTCGGCGAACTGCCCGTCCAGCGGCACGAATTCGGCATAGGCCTGCATGGTGCGGTCGGTCGTATCCTCGGCCTGATAGACGAAGGCGCGCCAGATCACCGTGCCCCGGTCGCCCAGCGCTGCGGCCAGCATGTTGGCCCCGTCGGCATGGCTGCGGCCATAATCCTGCGGACCGGGCTGGCCTTCGGAATTGGCCTTGACCAGAAAGCCGCCAAAATCGGGGATTGCGGCGTAAATCTCGTCCGCCTTGGCCCGCCACCATGTCGCGACAGCCGGGTCAAGCGGGTCGGCGGTGGTTAGCCCGCCGATGTCGCGGGGGGCGGAAAACCGGGCGGACAGATAGACGCGGATGCCGTAAGGTCGCCACGCATCGGCCAGCCGCGCCAGCTTGGCGATATAGCGCGGCTCCAGCATGAAGGCGCGGGCGTTGACATTGTTGACCACCACGCCGTTGATGCCCACTGAGGCATTGGCGCGGGCGTAGTCGATCATGCGCTGATCGAGCCGATGCGGCAGGTGCCACCAGTCGAAAATCGAGCGGCCCGCGTAGCCGCGCTCGACATGGCCATCGGGGTTGTCCCAGTGATTGAGCATCCTGAGCGGCATGGCGGGGGTTTCGTCCAGCGCCAGCGTCATCGGGTCTGTGCCCTGCCCCAATTCGCGCAGGATCGCATAAGCCGCGTAAAGGCAACCGACCGGTGCCCCGGCGGTGACGCGCAATTGCAGCCCGTTGCGGGTGACACGGAACGATCCATCGTCGGGGATAGCAGCGTCGTCGCAGCGCAGTTCGATGGCTGCGAGCACGCGCCGCGGTGACGGGACCGCCCGGTCGCCGAGCAGGCGGTCGATCCCGATGCGCAGCTCGCTGGCGGCAAGATCGGCAGTGGGGTCCTTGTCGAACCGGACCGTCACCGGGCCGTCGAACGCTTCCAGCCGCAGCAGCGCCTCGCCTTCCAGCGGGGCATGGCGTAGCCACAGGTCATAGCCATCCTCAGCCCATGCCGGGGCGGGCATGGCTGCGACAGCGATCAAGGCGCCGAACATCGCCGCAAGCCGGTTGACAAGCATCCTCACTCTCATCATGGTAGCGCTACCACAAACGCGGGGCCAGTCAAGCAGCCCGCGACGAGGAGGGGATATACATGATCGGTTTCAAGCGGGCAGCGCTGGTTGCAGGGGTTTGTCTGGCAGCGCTGAACATGGCAGCGATTCCGACCGCAGCCGCGCAGGACGTCACCGTCGAACGGGCGATGAAGGACGCACCCTACTGGAATGCCGCGCTTCCGGTCGAACAGCGGGTCGAAGACCTGATGGCGCGCATGACCCTCGACGAGAAGATCGCGCAGATCATCACCATCTGGGACAGCAAGCGCGAAATTCAGGGCGACGGTGACGTGTTCGATCCGGCCAAGGCTTCGGCCAAGTTCCCCGACGGAATCGGGCAAATCGCTCGTCCCTCGGACCGCAAGGGCCCGTCGTCCCCGCGCCAGGTGCCGCGCCGCAATATCGAGGACTCGGTCCAGTACGTGATCGACGCGCAGCGCTGGGCTATCGAGAACACCCGGCTCGGCATCCCTGTCCTGTTTCACGAA
>DAIQNP010000355.1:0-2782 GCA_036788335.1 Erythrobacter sp. | reverse complement strand
CGCGCCTACGAAGCGCTGACCGGCGGCGCACCGACGCGGCTGGTGGCGTTTCGGACGACATGGACGGGTTGCGCAAGGTGCCTGACAATGTGCCCAACCGCGAGATGCTCGCCCAGCACATGGGCAAGCCGCTGAGCCGCATTCCCAACCCCTTCGGCACCGACCACGAAAGCTTCGCCGCACACAACAACGCGATGCTGCGCGCGTTCCTCGACCAGTTCGGGTTCGATTACGAATTCGTCAGTTCCTCCGAGTGCTACAATTCGGGCCGCTTCGATGAGGCGCTGAAGGGCGTGCTCGCCAATTTCGGCGCGATCCTCGACATCATGCTGCCGACCTTGGGCGAGGAACGTCGCCAGACCTATTCACCGGTGATGCCGGTTTCGCCGACCACCGGCGCGGTGTTGCAGGTGCCGATCAAGGTCGTCGACGCCGCTGCAGGGATCATCCGCTTCGCCGACGAGGACGGCAGCACGGTCGAACAATCGGCGCTCGGCGGCAGGGCCAAGTGCCAGTGGAAGGTCGACTGGGCGATGCGCTGGGTGGCGCTCGGTGTCGATTACGAGATGTACGGCAAGGACCTGACCGATTCCGGCATCCAGTCGGGCAAGATCGCCCGCGTGCTCGGCGGCAACAAGCCTGAAGGCCTGATCTACGAGCTGTTCCTCGATGCCAAGGGCGAGAAGATCTCCAAGTCCAAGGGCAACGGCCTGACCATCGACGAATGGCTGCAATATGGCAGCGAGGAAAGCCTCGGCCATTACATCTTCGCCAATCCCAAGAGCGCCAAGCAATTGCACGCAGGGGTGATTCCCAAGGCGGTGGACGATTACTGGCAGTTCCGCGCAGCGATCCCGGGGCAGGATATCGACAAGCGATTGGGCAACCCGGTATGGCACCTGCTGCGCGCGAATGAGAGCCATGCGGGGTCAGAGGCTCCCGGCGCAGGTGATGCCTTGCCGGTGCCCTTCAGCTTGCTGCTCAATCTTGTGGGCGTGCTCGGCGCGGGCGCGACGCGGGAGGCGGTGTGGTCCTATCTCGGCAATTATGTCGAGGGTGCCGATCCCGCCGCTCACCCCGCGCTCGATGTGCTGGTCGGCAAGGCGCTGGCCTACAACGGAGATTTCGTCGCTCCCACCCTCGCCAAGCGCGCACCGACAGGCGGCGAGGTGGCGGCACTTCGGGCGCTCGATGCCGCGCTGGCTGCTGCCGACCCGGCCTCCAACGCCGAGGACTTGCAGACCATCGTCTACGAAATCGGCAAGCAGCCCGAGTTCGGGTTCGAAAGCCTGCGTGACTGGTTCAAGGCGCTCTACGAAACCCTGCTGGGCAGCGAGCAAGGCCCGCGCATGGGCAGCTTCATCGCGCTGTATGGTATCGTGCCGACCCGCACACTGATTGCCGAGGCGCTGGCGAAGGCATGAGCCGCGATTCTACCGCCACAGGCGGGTGCGATACCACTTGGTGATGACGTATTTCGCGCCCTTCAGCACCGGATTGCCCGAATGCATCGTGTCCATGTTGGGCCGGCCATCGGGCAGGGCATTGTTCCAGATCATCAGTACCCCCGGCTTGGGCTCGATCTGGAAGCCCAGTTCGGTGAAGTGGGTCGCCCCGCCTTCTTCGACCGTGTTGAGATAGGCCATCGCCGTCCAGCTCCGCTGCCCGCCGCGCGCTTCTTCAAGCTGCCAGTATTTTTCGGAGGTGTAGAACCAGTCATTGTGCGGCTGGAATTGCTGTCCCGGCAGGTAGCGCTGGCCTTGCACTGCCTCGCCGATAACCGGGTCGAGCCCGAGCAGATCGTCGATCCGCCGCGAAACGCCTTTCACGAAGCTGTCATGCGGATCGAGATCGCCCGAATAGGAGGTGCGGAAGCCGCTGGCGTAATCGAGTTCGTGCAGCGAGGACGGCCGCGCCACCGCGTCGATCATCGCGCACAGTTTCTCGCATTCGGCGAGGCTAAGGAAATCGCCCACCGCGAACAGCTCGGCCCGGTCGGTCGGCACGCGGTAGACGCCGGGATCGGCCGCGAGGCGTTCGCGCACGATGGCGCCGACGCGGACGAGCGCGTCCTGATCGGGGACGGTGTCGGGCGGCAACTGGCTCATGCGCTCTCCCTAGCAAGGCGAGCGCGGCGTGCAAGACAGGGGTTATGGCCAAACGGAAAACCCCGCCGGATTGCTCCGGCGGGGTTTGAAAAGTGTATCGCGAGGGCTTTACCAGAAGAAGTCGTGGATCACGTCAACCACTTCGCCGGTGTAGATATCGACCAGCATCACGTCGTCGTAATAGCGCACCCACTGGTAGGGACCATAGACCGGCGGCAGGCGATAGGCGAACGGATCGTTGATGAAGAAGCGGGGCTGGAAGAACAGGCTGTCGAGGAAGAATCCGGTCTGCAAGCGGCTGTAACGGTGCGACCGGAACGGCGCGAAATACGGGCCGGGGCGATAGAAGTTGCGGTTGACCTGCCGGTAGCCGTTCCAGTTGTAGCTGCGGTTGCCACGCCAGCCGCGATCCCAGCGGCGGAAGTCGCGCCGGTCCCAGCCATCGCGGCCACGATAACTATGCCGCCAGTCGTCGCGCCGCCAGTTGCCGCGACCTGCGCGCACATCGCGCCGATCCCCGCGCCACTGATCGCGGCGCACATCGCCCCGGCGGTCGTCCCGCCAGCCATCGCGGCGCACATCGCCCCGGCGGTCGTCCCGCCAGCCATCGCGGCGCCCGTCACCGCGAACGGTCTGCCCGCTGCGAATATCGCCCCGGCGTTCGATCCGATCGG
>DAIQNP010000354.1:0-2783 GCA_036788335.1 Erythrobacter sp. | reverse complement strand
ACAACAATCAGGATCACGCGATGATGACCGCGATGCTGACGGTGGAGAACATCATTGCCGGGCGGCGCGTCTACGACACCTGGTGCGTCAACGAGGATGCCGAATATCACGAAGCGGGCGACGAAGGGGCCGAAACCGCCCTGCCCGCACGCGAAGCGGCCGAAACCCGCCCGCTGACGGGCGATCAGGTCGCCGCGCTCACATCCTTGCGCGGCGTGCCCGAACGCATCGCTGCCGATCCGGTCCAGCCGCAACGCAAGTCGGCCTGACGCCGGGCTCGGGAGAACGCGTCATGGCCCGTCACGCCGCCATGCTGATCGTCCGGCTCGGGGATATCCGCTTCCTGCGCTATCTGCTGGCGAGTGTCGGCGCGCTGGCGGCCGACGTATCGACCTTCCTCGGCGCGCTGGCGCTGGGGGCGGCGGCAGGACCGGCCTCGGCGCTGGGGTACATGCTCGGCATCCTGACGCATTGGCTGCTGTCGAGCCGCACGGTGTTTCAGGGCAGCGTAGCCGCCAGCGGCCGGGAACGGAGCCTGCAGAAGGCGCTGTTCGTGATCGCCGCGCTGGTTGGCCTTGCGCTGACCACGCTGATCGTCGGACTGGCCGACAGTGCCGGGTTCGACCCGCGCCTCGCCAAGGGGGCCGCGATCATCGTCAACTTCCTCGTGAACTGGCTGATCCTCAGCCGGGTCGTGTTTGCCACGCCGGAACGGGGGTAGCGCCATGTCGAGCGAAATTCGCCGTCCCGGCTTTCCGGCCGGTTTCCTGATGCAGGCGGGGATGGCCTGGGGCCTTGCCTGCATACTGCTGCTGACGGTCAATTCGGCGCGCATCGCGGCCTGGGATTTTCCCGATCCCGATGATGTCATGCGCCTGTTGCAGGTGCGCGACCTGATCGCGGGCCAGGGTTGGTTCGACCTCGGCCAGCACCGTGTCAACACGGCGGCTGGCGGCATGCCGATGCACTGGTCACGGCTGGTCGATCTGCCGTTGCTGCTGGTGATCCTCGCGCTGACCCCATTGGTGGGGACCGCCGCCGCCGAAAGCGTGGCGGTGGTGGTGATCCCGCTGGTCACGCTCGGCATTGCGCTGATGCTCGTGACGCGCATCGCCGCGCGCCTGCTGAACGCCGATCAGGCCATGCTGACCGGGCTGTTGATGGTGATGTCGGTGCCGGTGCTGGTCCAGCTTGGCCCCTTGCGGATCGATCATCATGGCTGGCAGATCGTCTGCGCGCTGGCGGCGCTCAATGGCCTGCTCGCCCGCTCGCCCGAGACCGGCGGCCGCGTGGCCGGCGCGGCGCTGGCGGCATGGCTTTCGATCTCGATCGAGGGATTGCCGCTGGCCGCTGCCATCTGCGCGGTGCTGGCGCTGCGCTGGCTGCGCGATCGGACCGAGCGCGGGTGGGTGATCGGCGCGGTCCAGTCACTGGCGGCAACATCGACCGCACTGTTCCTGCTGACCCGCGGGACGGGCGACCTGGCGCTGTGGTGCGATGCGATCAACCCGGTCTACCTCGCCATGTTCGGCTGGGGCGCGGCGGTGCTGACCGTGATGGGCAAGCGCGAGCCGATGCCGGTCGGCATGGTGCTGGCGGGCTTCGCACTGGCGGGCGGCGGCGCTCTGGCGATGCTGCTGCTGGCCGCGCCGCAATGCGCCACTGGCGGCGGGTTCGCCGGGCTCGATCCGCTGGTGGCCCAATACTGGTACCCCAACGTGCTCGAAGGCCAGCCGATCTGGCGGCGGGGAGACATCAGCGCGCTGCATTTCGTCCTGACCCCCACGCTCGGCCTGATCGGCGCGATCCTGCTGGCGCGGCGATCGCAGGGCCAGATCGCCCGCTTCTGGTTCGACTATGCGCTGATCCTTGGCGCAGCGCTGCTGGTCGGCGTGCTGGTGGCGCGCGCGGGTGTGATGGCCAGCGTCATCGCCGCACCCCCGCTGGCGTATCTCGTGCACGGCTGGGTGCAACGCGTCCGCGCTATCGATCGGCTGGTCCTGCGGCTGGTGGGACTGTTTGCCGTGGCCTGCGTGGTCTTGCCGGCCTTGCCGCTTAACCTGATGATGACGCTGGTCGATAAGGCTTCGCACAAAGAGGTCGCAACCCGTGCGGATAGGCCGGAAACCTGTGAGCTTGGCAACTCGGCCAAACTGATGGCGAAGCTGCCGCAGGGCAGTGTCTATGCTCCGCTCGACATTGCGCCGCAAATCCTGCTCGACACGCACCACGACGTGCTCGCCACGGGTCACCACCGGGGCGATGACGGCATCCACATGCTGATCGCGACCGCGATCGCGACACCGGCCGATGCCGCGGCCATGCTGCGCCAGCAGGGGATGGATTACGTCGCGCTGTGCAGCGAGAGGAGCGAGCTGGATATCTACGCCCGCGCCGCGCCGCAGGGTTTCATCGCCGGGCTGATCGAGGGCAAGGTGCCCGCATGGCTCGAACCCGTGCCCCTGCCGGGCAGCGGTGCGACCTTCAAGGTCTGGCGGATCAAGCCGGAGTGAACTTGAGCGCGTCGCCGTTGATGCAGTGGCGCTTGCCGGTCGGCTTGGGGCCGTCGCCGAAAATGTGCCCCAGATGCCCGCCGCAATCGGCGCAGTGCACTTCGGTGCGCGGGTAGCCGATCAGGTAATCGGTGCTGGTGCCGACCGCGCCCTTCTCGATCGGCTGCCAGAAACTGGGCCAGCCGGTGCGGCTGTCGTATTTGTGCGCCGAGGCGTAGAGCCGGTTGCCGCAGCCTGCGCAGACGAAGGTGCCCTTGCGCTTCTCCTTGT
>DAIQNP010000353.1:0-2785 GCA_036788335.1 Erythrobacter sp. | reverse complement strand
CGATGGCCGAATTGACCGACGCGTTCGGCGGCCCCGGACGGCGCGGGCCGAAGGTGACGCTGGGTTCGGGCAGTGAACCAACCAAGCTGTCGATGGGCGAGTTGCGCCGCCAGCAGGCGATGGCCGACAATTCCTATGGCTATGATATAAACGCTGTCCGCACGATGGCCGGCGCAGACCTGCCGCACACCATCGTCGGCACGCTGATGCGGATCGACCTGCCCGAACCGCTCGCGCCCGGCGCCAGCACCGAATACACCATCGCATGGGCGTTCAACATCGTCGAGGAGGACGCGGTCAGCGCGCGCTCGGGCTACGAACATTTCCCCGATGATCCGCGCAAGGGCGGCAACGATATCTTTCTGATGGCGCAGTGGTTCCCGCGCATGGTGGTCTATTCGGACTACGAAGGCTGGCACAACAAGGAGTTCCTCGGCCGCGGCGAGTTCACGCTGGAATTCGGCGATTACGAGGTCGCGATGACCGTGCCCGATGATCACATCGTCGCCGCGACCGGCGTGTTGCAGAACCCCGACGCGGTGCTCACCGCCGCCCAGCGCCAGCGGCTCGAAACCGCGAGGAACGCGGATGAACCGATGTTCATCGTCACCCCGCAGGAAGCCGCCGCCGCCGAAGCGGGCAATCCGCGCGGGACCAAGACCTGGCAGTTTGCCGCCACCAATGTGCGCGATTTCGCCTGGGCTTCCAGCCGCAAGTTCATGTGGGACGCGCAAGGCCACAAGCAGCCCGGCGCCGAGCATGACACCGTGCTCGCGATGAGCTTCTGGCCCAAGGAAGGCGGCGAGTTGTGGCGCAAGTACTCGACCGCCGCCGTGGTCCATACCATGAAGGTCTATTCGCGCTTCAGCTTCGATTATCCCTATCCCACCGCGCAATCCGTCAACGGGCCGGTCGGCGGGATGGAATATCCGATGATCACCTTCAACGGCCCGCGCACCACGCTGAACACGGATGGCAGCCGCACCTATTCCCTGGCGGAAAAGGTGTTCCTGGTGGGCGTGGTGATCCACGAGATCGGGCACATCTATTTCCCGATGACGGTCAACTCGGACGAACGTCAGTGGACCTGGATGGACGAGGGACTGAATTCGTTCCTCGATTCGGTCGCGGGCTACGAATGGGATCCGGACATGCCGTGGACCCGCAGCCTGCCGCGCGACATGATCAGCTACATGGTTTCGAATGACCAGCAGCCGATCATGACCCATTCGGACTCGGTCACCAACTTGGGCGCCAATGCCTATGGCAAGCCGTCGGCGGCCTACCACCTGCTGCGCGATACGGTGATCGGGCGTGAGCGGTTCGACTTTGCCTTGAAGGAATACGCCCGTCGGTGGAAGTTCAAACGCCCGACGCCTGCCGACTTCTTCCGCACGATCGAAGAGGCTTCCGGCACCGATCTCGACTGGTTCTGGCGCGGCTGGTTCTACACCACCGATCACGTCGATATTTCGCTCGACTCGATCTACCGGCTCCGGATGGACACCAGGAACCCCGACATCGATCTGCCCCGCCGCCGGGCCGAACGCGCCGAAGAACCGCGGCCGGTCGGCATCGGGCTGAACGAGCAGCAGGGCCTGCCCATCTGGGTGCTCGAAAACAGCGGCGTGACCGACTTTTACGACGACAACGACGAATTCACCGTCACCCCCAAGGACCGCAAGAGCTACACCGATTTCCGCGAAGGCCTCGACCCGTGGGAACGCGCCGCGTTCGACCGGGCGGTGAAGGAGGACGCCAATTACTACGTGCTCAACTTCAGCAACAAGGGCGGTCTGGTGATGCCGATCATCCTCGGCCTGACCTTTGCCGACGGCAAGACCGAAAAGCTGATGATCCCGGCTGAAATCTGGCGCCGCAACGCCCGCGAAGTCGCCAAACTGCTGGTCTATCCCAAGGGCAAGGAACTGGTGCAGGTGGTGATCGATCCCGATTGGGAAACCGGCGACGCCGATATCGAGAACAACCACTACCCGCGCCGGATCATCCCCAGCCGGGTGGAGGCCTTCAAGGACGAAGCCAGCAAGTCGCGCGTCAGCCGCGATCTGATGGGCGAGGCCGCAGGGGCCGAGCCGGACAAGCGCAAGTGATGCTGCGCAAGATCATCCTGCTGCTGGCCCTGCTGCTGTCTGCGCCGCTGATGGCGCATCAGCAGAAGTTTACGATCAGCACCCTTTCGGTGAATGCGCGCACCGAACGGCTGGAGATCGTGCATCAGGTGCCGGTGCATGATGCTGAACACGCCTTGCGGGTGCAGGGGGCAAAGACGCCTGATATCATCGGTGACGGGGAAAGCCGTGAGACTTTTGCCGCCTATGTGACACGGCGCTTCATGATCGAGATCGACGGACAGGCGATCGCCCCGGCCTATGTCGGCAGCGAGATCGACGGCGGCAGTCTGTATATCTATCAGGAAGCGCCTGCACCGCAGGCGGACGCAGAGATCCGGATCAATTCGCAGATCCTCACCGATGTCTGGGCGCGGCAGGAGAACCGCGTCAATGTCGGTTCGGGCACGGATATGACCACGCATATCTTTCGTGCCGGAACCGGAGCACAGGTCGCAAGACAAGGCCGCTGAATTGCAGCAAGCCGCAACCCGGTCACGCCCGGGCCGCGCCGGTCGCGCCATGTTGCGCGTGTAACGCAGCCGGAACGAAGCGGCACTGCCCTTGCGATAAGGTTCGTTCAAACAATGCTTTTCAGATGCTGGCTGGGGCGGAAGGATTCGAACCTTCGCATGCCGGTACCAAAAACCGGTGCC
>DAIQNP010000352.1:0-2788 GCA_036788335.1 Erythrobacter sp. | reverse complement strand
GTTGCCGCCACGGGCAGCGAACCTTCGTAACGCAGCGTCACCTGGCTCTTTGCGTCAGGCTCCAGAAACGGAGCCGCGCCCGAATGACGGTCAGCCGCCATGCGTTCGAGGATCTTGTGGCTGTAATAGAGAGTCGCCGGCATCAGGTCCGGGGTCTCGTCGGTCGCGTAACCGAACATGATCCCCTGGTCGCCTGCGCCTTCGTCCTTATTTTCCTTGGCATCGACGCCCTGCGCGATGTGGGCGGACTGGGCATGGAGGCGGTTGATGAATTCGAACTTTTCCCAGTGGAAGCCGTCCTGTTCGTAACCGATCCGCTTGACTGTGGCGCGCACGGTCTTCTCGATCTCTTCCTCGGCCCCCGGCGCCCATTCGTCGTTTTCGAATACGCCCTTGCAGCGGATCTCGCCCGCCAGCACGACCAGCTGGGTGGTGGTCAGGGTTTCGCAGGCGATCCGCGCTTCGGGGTCCTTCGAAAGGAACAGGTCGACGATGGCGTCGGAAATCTGGTCGGAGACCTTGTCCGGATGGCCTTCGGACACGCTTTCGGAGGTGAACAGGTAATTGGTGCGCATGGATCCCCCGGGGGCTGAAATGACAATGGCTTGCCGGTCGGCGCCCCCTTATGCAGATATAAGGAAACCTTTATGTCCCGGCCGTCGCGGACCCGCCCTAGCCGCGTGCGCGGATCAGCGCAAGCACTCTCGGCAGGCCCAGTCCCAGCATGATCCACACCAGTGCCCAGCCCAGAGTCAGCCCATGCCCGGCGCGGGCGAACAGCGTCGGCGGATGGGCGGCGGGGACGCGGCCGTCCAGCTTGTCAGCCTTGCCCATGCCGATGTGCCCGCGCACCACTCCGCTCGCGTCGATCACCGCGCTGATGCCGGTGGTGGTCGAACGCAGCACCGGCAGCCCTTCCTCCATCGCCCGCATCCGCGCCTGCGCCAGATGTTGCGGCGGTCCCCAGACACCGAACCAGCCGTCGATCGAGGGATTGAAGATGTAATCGGGCCGGTCCGCCCGGTCCACCACCGCGCCCGAGAACACGATCTCGTAACAGATCTGCACCCCGGCCCGGCCATAGGCGCCGAGGTCGAGCGTGCGCGGCCCCGGACCCGGCTTGTAATCGATCGTGCCCGCCACCAGCCGCGCCAACCCCAGCGGTTCGAGCAGCGGACGCACCGGCAGGTACTCGCCGAAAGGCACCAGATGTGCCTTGGCGTATGAGTGCGTGATTGCGCCCGCACCGTTCAGCGCGGTCACCGCATTGCGTGCGCTGACCGCGCCTTGCGTGCCGTCCGCACGTTCGCCGATGTCGAGATTGATCGCCCCGGTCAGCAGCAGCGATTGCGGGCCGATCACCCGTCCGATCCGCCGCCGGGCATATTCGGGATCACCCCCGGCGGTCATCTGGGCATAGTAGCGTGCAGGATAGCCATCTTCGAGATAGTCGGGGATTACGCCTTCGGGCCAGAGCACGATGCGCGGCTCGGCACTGCGCGGCTGCGACAGTGCGGCGAGGCGGGCGAATTGCGCCTCGAACTGGCTCGGGTCGTTGATTTCGTCCTGCGGGATATAGGGCTGGACGAGGGTATAGTTGAGGTCGGTGACCTGCGCCGCGCGCGGCGGCATCGGCGCCAACATTCCCACCGTCAGCAGGATCGCAATCCCGGCCGCGTTCACCCAGCGACGCGCCGCCAGAACCGACAGCAGCAGGGCAGCGATCAGCAGCGCAAGACCCGACAGCGCGTAAGTGCCCATCCAAGGCAATAGCGCAGCAAGCCCCTGCGTCTCCCACCCGCCGAGCAGCATCAGCCCGAGCGGCGGCCAGGGATAGCCGGTGAACACCGTCCCGCGCGCCCACTCGCCCAGCACCCAGGCGCCTGCCAGCACCAGCCCGAATGCCCACAAGGGCAGGCGCCGGGCCAGCAGGTGCGCAGCCAGCGCCGCCAGCGCCGGATAGATTGCGAGGTAGACACTCACCAGCGGGACCGCCACCCAGCCGAGCGCGGCGGGCATCTCCGCCTGATAGGTGAAAGCGGTTGCGATCCAGTTGTTGGCGAGCGTCAGATGCGCCCAGCCGAACCACCATCCCCGCGCGAGCGCCGCCCGCCAATCGGGCGCAGTGTGGACCAGCCACACGAACCCGGCGAGCGCGGCAAGGCCCAGCGGCCAAAGGTAGAGCGGTGGATAGGCGCAGGCCCCGACCAGCCCGAGAGCAACCGCGGCGAGCGCCGGGCGGCGCTGCATCAGGGCCGCAACCGGTCTCGCGGCGGCATCAATCCGCGCAGTCAATCCCATGCGCTCGTGACCGGAAACCAGCCGGTCCATCGCGCCGGTCAGCCGACCGTTTCGAGCGCGCCGTCGCTGTCGCCGGAGCCGTTGCCGGAATCGTCGCTGCGGATCGAGGGCGGAAGGATCGACGAATCGATCGCGCCGCGATCATCCTCGGGAGCCTTGCGCGGCTTGCGGGCGCGAGGGGCAGGCTTGTCGCCCGACTTTTCGGGAGTTTTCTCGGCCTTGGCGGCCTTCTCGGCGCGCTTTTCGGCGGGCGGGCTGTCGCTGCGCTCGGCACGGGCCGGGCGTTCAGTCCGCTCGGGGCGTGCCGCCCGTTCGGTGCGGGGGCCATCACCGCCTTCGGTGCTGCGTTCGGGGCGCGTGTCCTCGCGACTGTCGGCCCGGTTGTCAGTGCGGCTGTCACTACGGGGCTTGCGCGGCTGGCGGCGGGCGGTGGACTGGCGCTGCGGCTGGTCGCCCCTTGCATCCTGGCGTCCGTCGCCCCGGCCGT
>DAIQNP010000351.1:0-2793 GCA_036788335.1 Erythrobacter sp. | reverse complement strand
GCTGGGCGATTATCGCAGCACCGATTTCCCCTACGCTCCGTGGTTTCAGGACCCGAGGGTAATCGCGCCCGAAGGTCCGCTTGCCGGGTTCCAGGCCCATCTGGCGACTATCGACGCGGTGATTGCCGCCCGCAACGCCGAGCGGAAGCGTCCCTACCCCTATCTCCGGCCGAGCCTGATCCCGACCAGCATCAATATCTGAGGCCGATCAGTTTTCCATCACCGCAGGGCCGGACGGGATCGGACCGCCGGTCATGATCGACGTGCCTTCGTTGGCGAGGATGCCGACCACCATTGTCCACACCGCGACATTCTGGCGCAGCTGCGCCTTGTCGATCTTGTCGAGCGTGTCGTCCGGCGTGTGGTGCAGGTCGAAATAGCGGGTGCCGTCCTGTTGCAGATCGATCAGTGCGCCCTTCTGGTCGCGCACGATGTTGAGATCGGCCCCGCCGCTCGCCACTTCGCGCGAATTGGCGACGCCGAAGCGCGCGACGGCGGCGGCGATGCGGGCATGGAGTGCAGGGTTGGTTTCGCGAAAGTTCGATTCGAACCGCCAAATCCGGTCCGCACCGAAATCGCTCTCCAGCCCCACGGCAATCGGCTCATCCAGATGCGCGGCGCTATAGGCCGCGCTGCCCCACAGCCCGGTTTCCTCGGCGCCCGCCATCAAAACCCGGATGGTGCGCAGCGGCTGTCCCGCCTTGCCAGCATTGAGCGCAGCCGCCGCGATGATCCCGCAGCCCGCTCCATCATCGAACGCGCCCGGAGAATTCCACCAGCTGTCGATATGGCAGGCCAGCAGCACCGGCGGGAGCGATTGATTGCGCCCGACGATCTCGCCCACGACATTGCCGCTCGTCTGCTGGCCCAGCCGTTGCGGGTTCAGTTCCAGCTTCAGCGTCACCGGACGCTCGCCAGCGCGCGCGAACATGCGTTCGAGGTTTTCGGCATCGGGCAAGCTGAGCGCGCCAGCCGGGATCGCGGCGACCCCTTCGGGGAAATCGGTGCCACCGGTGTGGGGATTGCGGTGATGATCGGTGCCGACCGACTTGATCACAGCGCCAATCGCGCCCTTGCTGGCCGCGATGCCGGGGCCGACCCAGCGCGCCGGTCCGGCAAAGCCGTAATGCGAACCGTCCTGCGCGGGGCGCATCTGATGGCTGATATAGGCGATCTTGCCCGCAAGGCTGCCATCGGGCGCAGCGCGCAATTCGTCGACCGTGCGGAAGAACACCACCTCGGCCTCGATCCCGCCTGCCGGGGTCGCGCCGCTATCGCCCAGCGGCAGCACGGTCAGGTCCTGCGCGAAGGGCGCGGTGACGCGGGCGCGAGCGATGTCGCCGGGGATCCAGGTGTCCATCATGAAAGGTTCGTCCGCGACATTGGCGAAGCCGTGACGCTCCAGCCATGCGATCGCCCACGCCCGCCCGCGAGCCTCGGCCTCGGTCCCGGCCTGGCGCGGGCCGACTTCGGTGGTAATCCCCTCGACGAAGTTCCAGGCGTGGGGATCGCTCTCCAAAGCGGCATCTGCCTGCGCTTCCAGCGCGGGCGCTTCGCCGGTGGCAGCGATGGCGAGGGTGGAGAGCGAGGCGAGCGAAAGCGCGACGAGCGCGGTGATGGTGCGGTTCATGGCCTGCGGTGCTATCGCCGCGCGCGGCCCAAGTCTAGCCGCTTGCCCTCGCCTCTCCGCTTCCCTATCTGCACCGGCGACCCCGACATTCATTACCAATCCCGCGAAGGACTGATCCGATGGCCGCCCAATACGCCTTCGTCATGAAGGACATGACCAAGACCTTCCCCGGCGCCCCGAAGCCGGTGCTTTCGAACATCTCGCTGCAATTCTACCAGGGCGCGAAGATCGGGATCGTCGGCCCCAACGGTGCAGGCAAGTCGACCCTGATCAAGATCATGGCGGGCATCGACAAGGATTTCACCGGCGAGGCCTGGCCCGGCGAGAACATCACCGTCGGCTATCTTGAGCAGGAGCCCGAGCTCGATCCGGCCAAGACCGTGCTCGAAAACGTCAAGGACGGCGCGCGGGACATCGCCGACATGGTCGAACGCTTCAATGCGATCGGCATGGAAATGGGCGAAGACGGCGCCGATTTCGAAGCGCTGGGCGCGGAAATGAGCGATCTTCAGGACAAGATCGACGCGGTCGATGGCTGGACGCTCGACAACCAGCTCGAAGTGGCGATGGAGGCCCTGCGCTGCCCGCCAGGCGACTGGGCGGTGACGGATCTGTCTGGCGGGGAAAAGCGCCGCGTCGCGCTGACCCGTCTGCTGATTCAGAAGCCTTCGATCCTGCTGCTGGATGAACCCACCAACCACCTCGATGCCGAAAGCGTCCTGTGGCTGGAAAACCACCTCAAGGACTATGCCGGCGCGGTGCTGATGATCACCCACGACCGCTATTTCCTCGATAATGTGGTGGAATGGATCCTCGAACTCGATCGCGGTTCCTATTATCCGTACGAAGGCAACTACTCGACCTACCTGGAAAAGAAGGCCAAGCGGCTCGAGCAGGAAAGCCGCGAGGAATCCGGTAAGCAGAAAGCCCTGCAGCGCGAGCTCGAATGGATCCGCCAGACGCCTGCTGCGCGCCAAACCAAAAGCAAAGCCCGTGTCCGCAAGTTTGAAGAACTGCAAAATGCGCAGGATAGCCGTTCGCTCGGCAAGGCGCAGATTGTTATTCAGGTGCCGGAGCGACTGGGTAGCAAGGTAATCGAGGTCAAGGGCCTGACCAAGGCTTACGGCGACAAGCTGTTGTTCGAAAACCTGTCGTTCATGCTG
>DAIQNP010000350.1:0-2803 GCA_036788335.1 Erythrobacter sp. | reverse complement strand
TTCCACCTCGGTCGGCCCGGCAGGCGCAGCTTCTTCGGGCTTGCTGAATTGCGCGCTGACCTTGGTGACGTATTGCACCAGCAGGAAGATGATGAAGGCGAGAATCACGAAATTGATGACCACCGATACAAACGCGCCCAGCCCGATGACATTCGCGCCCGCTTCGCGTGCCGCTGCAAGCGTGGTACCGTCCGCAACTTCGCCGGACAGCACAATGTAGCGATCCGAAAAGTCGATATTGCCGAAGATCGCGCCGACAATCGGCATGATGATCTCGTCGGTCAGCGATTTGACGATCGCGCCGAACGCCGCACCGATGATCACCCCGACCGCAAGGTCCATGACATTGCCCTTGGCGATGAAAGCTTTGAAATCTGTCAGCATGATGGTCCCCTTGTAACCCCGTTTCACGGCTTTTGGCACTCTCGACCGCCAATGCCAAGCGCTACGATTTTCATCGTCCACCGCTTGAACGGGTCAAGTGGTGTGCTATATCCGCAATACAGAGGATGTCGCCGGGGATTTGGGCCCCCGCGCTTTCAGGAGGGATCGTTTCGATGACATTCACCACCATGCTGCGCGGCGCCTTCGCTGCGACCGCTGCGCTGAGCCTTGCCGCCTGCGGGATCAACTCGGTCCCGGCGGCCGAGGAACAGGCCAAGGCCAAGTGGGCCGATGTCGAGGCGCAGTTCCAGCGCCGCGCCAATCTCGTCCCCAATCTGGCCGAAGTCGCACGGGGCGCTGCCGAAAGCGAGCGCGCGATTCTGACAGAAGTGACCGAGGCCCGCGCCCGCGCCACGGCTGTCAATGTCAGCGCCGATGATCTCGACGATCCGGAAGCGATGCAGCAATTCGCCGCCGCGCAAGGCCAGCTGAGCCAGGGACTTGGCCGCCTGCTTGCCAGTTTCGAGGCCTATCCGCAGATCCAGTCGAACCAGAACTTCCTCGCGCTGCAAAGCCAGCTGGAAGGCACCGAAAACCGCATCGCGGTGGCGATCCGCGATTACAACGAGGCGGTGCGCCAGTACAACACCACGATCCGCACCTTCCCCGACACCATCGGCGCGAATATCATCCACGGCGCCGAGCCGCTGGTGCCCTATTCGGCCGTGACCGAAGGCGCCGAAGCCGCCCCGACACTCGACATGACGTCGAACTGACGGGCGTGATCCACCGCCTGATCCTATTGCTCGCGTTGGCGGGGGTGTGGCTGTCTGCCCCCGTCGCCGCGCAGCCGCAATTTCCTGAGCTGACCGGGCGGGTGGTCGACAATGCCGACATCCTCTCGCCTGCAGCCGAAGCGGAGCTGACCGCCAAGCTGGAAGCGCTGGAGGTTCAGTCGCAGCGGCAGTTGGTGGTTGCCACGATCCCCGACCTGCAAGGCTACGACATATCCGATTACGGCTACCAGCTGGGCCGCGCCTGGGGCCTTGGCGATGCCGAGAGCAACGATGGCGCGCTGCTGCTGATCGCGCCCAATGACCGCAAGGTGCGGATCGAGGTCGGCTACGGTCTCGAAGGCACGCTGACCGATGCGCTGTCGGCGTTGATCATTCAGAACCAGATCCTCCCTGCTTTCCGCGACGGCGACTTTCCCGGCGGGATCGATGCAGGGGCCGACGCGATCATCACCCAATTGCAATTGCCGCCCGAGGAAGCCGCACAGGTCGCCGCCGAGGCGGATCAGGCGCGCAAGAGCGACGGCGGCTTCCCCATCGGCGTGCTGATCTGGCTGGCCTTCATGTTCTTCTTCTTCATCCTGCCGCTGCTTGCCGGGCGAAGGCGGCGGCGCAAGTACCGCTCCAAGGGCGATGGTCCGTGGGGCGCGCGCGGCCGCGATGTCGGCGATACGGCGCGCGACATCATCCTGTGGGAAGTCGGCAGTGCCGTGCTGCGCGGCATGATGTCGGGCGGCGGCGGCGGCGGCGGCGGCGGCGGTGGCTGGGGCGGCGGCGGGGGCGGATTTGGCGGCGGCGGCGGTTCCTTCGGGGGCGGCGGCGCCTCGGGAGGCTGGTAGACAATGGCCTATCTCGACGATGCCGGGCGAACGATGGTCGCCGAAGCGGTCACTGCGGCCGAAAGCGCGACCTCGGGCGAGATCGTCGCCGTGCTGGCCGACCGCTCCGACGGCTATACCGACGTGGCGCTGCTGTGGGCGATCGGCGCGGCCTTCACGGTGATGAGCCTGTTCGCGGTAATCCCGCGCCCGTTTCTCGATGCGTGGGACTGGGCGTTCGGCTGGTGGGGCCATCAATGGACCACCGGCGAGCTGGCCAGCATGGTGATCGGCCTGGGGCTGATCGCGTTCCTCGTGACCCTGCTGGTGCAGCAATGGGAGCCGCTGAAATTCGCGCTGATCCCCGGCCCTGCCAAGACCATCCGGGTCCATGCGCAGGCGGTACGGCAGTTCAAGGTCGGCGCGGACCGCCGCACCACCGGGCGCACCGGGGTGATGATCTACCTGTCGATGCGCGAACACCGTGCCGAAATCGTCGCCGACGAAAGCATCGCCGCGATCGTTTCACCCGAAGTCTGGGGCGAGGCGATGGGCGACATGCTCAGCGAAATCCGCAAGGGCTGCATCGCCGAAGGGTTGAGCGTCGGTATCCGCGATGTCGGCTTCGTCCTCGCCCAGCATTTCCCGCGCCGCGAGGATGACGTCAACGAATTGCCGGATCGCTTGATCGAGGTTTAGCACCTGTTGCGAAGAATTGAACCTTGACCTGTTCGCCCTGAGCTTGTCGAAGGGCCGCGCTTTCTTTCCGATCTCGTGCCCCAGAAGGACGATCCTTCGGCAAGCCCA
>DAIQNP010000349.1:0-2807 GCA_036788335.1 Erythrobacter sp. | reverse complement strand
GCGGTGGAGCCGACGGCTGCGCGGATGACCGCCAACATCGTCGGCCCGATCTGCGAGACCGGCGATACCTTTGCGATGGGCCGCGAATGCGATGCGCTGGCGGCGGGCGAGCTGGCCGTGTTCCGCACCGCCGGGGCCTACGGCGCGACGATGGCATCAAGCTACAATTCGCGTGGCTTCGTGGCTGAAGTGCTGGTCGATGGGAGCCGCTTTGCCGTGGTCGCGGACCGGATTGATCCGGGCGCAATCATGGATGCCGAACGGGTGCCCGAATGGCTGCTGTGAGCGCCTGATGAGCCAGATCGCCAGCCTGCCGCTGTTCCACCAGATTACCGGGCAACAGGTGCTGGTGCTCGGCGATGGCCCGGCGGCCGAACCCAAGCGGCGGCTGGTCGAACGGGCCGGCGGCGTGATCGTCGACGACCTTGCCCGCGCGATCGACGAAGGCGTGCGGCTGGCCTTCATCGCTTATGATGACGCACGCGCCTGCGAGGTCGCGGCGATCAATGCGCGCTGCGCCGGGATGCTGGTCAATGTCGTCGACCGGCCGGAATTGTGCGATTTCACCACGCCCAGCATCCTCGACCGCGATCCGCTGCTGATCGCGATCGGCACCGGCGGCGCTTCGGCGGGCCTCGCCAAGCACGTGCGGCTGCGGCTGGAGCGGGTTCTGCCGGATACGCTCGGTCTGCTGGCGCGGGCGCTGGAAGCGGTGCGGCCGGGACTGCGGGCGCGCTTTCCTGACGGGGCGGAGCGGCGGCGGGCGGTCGATGCGGCACTGCGCGAGGGCGGCGCGCTCGATCCGCTGGATGGCGCAGCGCATGGCCGGGTAGCGGCCTGGGCGGCGGGCGAGGTCGCCCTGCGGCACGGCGGCGTGATCGTGCTGACCATCACCAGCCCCGAACCCGACGATCTCACCTTGCGGCAAGCCCGGCTGCTGGGCGAGGCCGATCTGGTCCTGACCGACGGCAATGTGCCGCAAGCGATCCTCGCCCGCGCCCGCGCCGATGCCGCGCGGGAGCCATGGAGCGCTACGGCCGAAGCGGAGGCAGCAGCGCAATCGGGCCTGACGCTGGTGCTGCATTACCGCCCGGCCGGATGAGAGCCGCGAGACGGCACTGAGGCGCCTCGCCGCACCAATACGCGCGGATCAGACGGCGTGGGTGACCGGCACCTGCAACTGCGCGAAATAGCGCGCCATCGCCTGCACCGAATCCGGGCTCAGCGCGATGAAGGCACGGCGGCGGTCGAGCGCGTCGGCGACCCGCACGAACACCCCGGTCTCCACCAGCTGGGTGATCCAGCGCAAGGCGGTGGTCGCCGGGACGCCTGCGGCGATGCACAGCGAGGTGACCGACACCTGCTCGCCCTCGCCGTGGGCAGCGGTCAGATCGAGCAGCATATCCCACGCCGGATCGCCGAACAGCGCCGCATCGAAGAACCGCGCACGTGCCTGCCGGTTGGCGATCATCCGGCGCACCAGCCGCGGATCGGGCAGCGCCGGCGTGCTAGATGGTGCGGGAGCCGGAGCCGTGAACATCAGGCCCGCATCCTGTCCGCTCTCCGGTCCGCGAAATTCGCGCTTGAACTCCCCGAGCGCAGCGGGAGCGGCGGCGGGGACATCGCGCTTGTCCAGCGACATCCGGTCGAGCGATTGCGCGATCGCTTCGACCTGTTGCGACAGGCGCAGCAGCGCCACGCGGTCCTCCTCGCCCATTTCGCGCACCCGCGCCGCGCCCGCTTCGCCCATGACGCGGCCCACCGCGATCACGCGTTCGGCGCGGCTGGGGTCAACCAGAATCTGCGGGCTGGACTGGTCCATCACCGCGAACACATCATCGAGCCCGGCCAGATTGGTGGCCACGATCAGCTTCGCCCCTGCCCGCGCCGCGCGCATGTCGAGCCGCGCCAGCCCTGCCAGCATCATGCCGTCCATCCCGCGATTGCCGTTGACCGGGCAATCGACCACCACCACATCGCCCAGCAGCGCAATCGGCCCTTCGAGCAGCGCGGCGATCCGGCCGCCATCGATCGTCCGGAACCCCGCCCCGCCAAGGTCCTCGGCGATCCGCGCGCGCAGTTCCGCATCCTCCCCGAAGATCGCCGCACGCGCGGGCAGCCCGGCGGCATCGCAGGCGGTGTCATAGGAAAAATCGGCCTGATTGGAAGCAAGGTTCAACATCGACTCGACTCCGGCAATTTCGGAACGAGTGTAGAACAAAAACGGATCAGGTCAAGTAAATCGGTGAATTACGGCCGGATGTCGATCACCGTGCCATCGGGCACGATGCGCCACAATTCCTCGATTTCCGCGTTTGACAGCGCGATGCAGCCGTCGGTCCAGTCGCCCGGGATGCGCCCGAACGGCAGGGCATTGGGCTGGCCGTGAATGAAGATATCACCGCCGGGCGAGCGGCCATAGCCGCGCGCAAAGGCCCGGTCGGCGGGCGCGGGGTAGGAGATTTTGAGGCTCAGGTGATAGGCGCTGCCGGGATTGCGGCCTTCGATCACATAGCGCCCCTCGGGCGTGCGCTTGTCGCCTTCGAACTGCTTGTGCCCGGCGGGCTGACCGCCCAGTTGCAGTCCGCGCCAGACCCGCACCGGCTGGCCGCCCGCATAGCCGATCATCAGCCGCTCGGACTTGTCGACCAGCAGATAATCGATCCGGGAGAACACGCGCTGCGGCATGATCCGTGCCGCTTCGCGTTCCAGCGATGGCTGCTGCGACGACGGCCGCTCGGCCAGCTTGGGCGGCGGAGCGGCGCAGGCGGCGAGGGCAAAAATAGCAATGGCGGCGAAACGCTTCA
>DAIQNP010000348.1:0-2832 GCA_036788335.1 Erythrobacter sp. | reverse complement strand
GGCAGACAGGTTGCACAGGATCAGCGCGCCCGCCATTGCGGCGGTCATCGCCGGCGGGATCGGCGCCCAGAAATCCTCGCAGATTTCCACGCCGAAGCGGAAGCCGGGCAGGTTGGCGGCGGCGAACACCAGATCGGTGCCGAACGGCACTTCCTCGCCCGCGACCGCGATCCACAGATCGGTGCAGCCGCGTCCGTGGGCGAAATAGCGCTTTTCGTAGAACTCGCGGTAATTGGGCAGGAAGCTCTTGGGCACCACGCCCAGCAGCTCTCCGCCCGCAATCACCAGCGCACAATTGTAAAGCTTGCCCCCGCGCCGCAGCGGCGCGCCCAGCACCAGCACCGGGGCAAGGTCCGCCGAGGCCGCGATCACCTCGGCCACCGCCTGCTCCACCCTGTCCAGCAGCGCGTTCTGCAGCAGCAGATCATCGATCGCGTAGGAGGACAGCGTCAGTTCGGGATAGACCACCAGGTCGACATTGGCCGCATGGGCCTTCTCCGCCTCGGCCAGCACGCCGGCGGTGTTGGCCGCGACATCGGCCGGGCGGCTGCGCGGCGTGGCGGTGGCGACCCGGATAAATCCGTGCGCGCGGGCGTCGAAGAAAGGGTGGGGATCACTCATGCGCGTCTCCTGTCGGCCCGGCTGTAACGCGCCTACGGGGCGCTGCCTATCGCAAGCCGCGCGCCATATCAGCAGGCCGGGCTTCCTGCCACCCATAGAGACCCGCCAGCCCTACGCCTGGGTTCAGGACACAGCGCCGCATTCTTCGAGAAAGGCGATCAACCCGCGCTCCTCGCGGCTGAGCCAGCGGGTCGCGCGCGGCAGCCGCAACCCGGCGCGCCATTCGCCCTGCCCTTCGATCCGCGCGATCACCGCCGGGTGGATATAGGCCTTGCGCGCCATCGCCGGGGTATTGCCCAGATGCTCGGCAACGTGATCGAGCAGGTCCTTCAATCGCACATCCTCATCCGCGCAGGCGAGCATCGCAAAGGCCAGCGCGCTGGCGTGGAAGGTGCGGAAATGCTTGGCGCTGAAGTCCTCGCCCATTGTGTCTTGCAGGTAGGCGTTGACGTCGGACGAGGTGACGGGATGCACCGCCCCGTCCTCTTCCCCATTGGCGGACACGTAGCGGAACAGGTGGTCGTCATCCTGCGCTGCGCCCAGATCCTCCATCCGCTGGACCGTGCGCGCCAGCGGCGCATCGGTCAGCGCAACGTCATGCTCCTTCCCGCCCTTGCCGGTGAAATGCAGCACCAGCCGCCGCGCGCCGACCTCGGCATGGTCCTGACGCAAGGTGGTCGCGCCATAGCTTTCGTTGGTGCGGGCGTAATGCTCGTTCCCGACCCGGATCGCCGCCAGGTCGAGCAGCCGCACCACTGCCGCAATCGCCCGTTCGCGGGTGACGCGCGGCTGTGACAGGTCTTCGGCCACCCGTTGGCGGATCAGCGGCAGCAGCTTGCCGAAAGCGGCGCAGGCATCATATTTCTCGCCTTCGCGCGCGGCGCGGAAATCGGGGTGGTAACGGTACTGCTTGCGCCCCGCCTCGTCATATCCGGTGGCAAGGATGTGGCCATTATCCGCCGGGCAGAACCATGCGTCGCGATAGGCGGGGGGCAGCGCGATCGCATTGAGCCGCTCGCGTTCCGCAGCATCGCGGATCAGCGTGCCGGAAGGGTCGTAATAGGCCCAGCCCTTGCCCGCCCCCCGCCGGGTAATCCCCGGCAGACTATCATCGACATAGACGAGCTTTTCCATCGCCAAGCAAATGCGCGGCGCGCTCTCCCGGTTCCGCCTTGCAGAGCCGTCCGCCCCGCGCCACTTGGGGCAATGCGACAAGGCGCGCTGCCCGCGCCCTCAAAGGAGTAATCCCTATGGCCGACGCCACCTACACCCCGCCCCCCGTCTGGAGCCCCGACACCGTTTCCGGCGGCCGCTTCGCCAACATCAACCGGCCGACATCAGGCGCGCGCGAGGACAAGGACCTGCCGGTCGGCAAGCACCCGTTCCAGCTTTACTCGCTTGCCACCCCCAACGGGGTGAAAGCGACGATCCTGTTCGAGGAATTGCTCGAAGCGGGCCATGCAGGCGCGGAGTATGATGCGTACACCGTCAATATCGGCGACGGCGACCAGTTCACCAGCGGCTTTGTCGCGCTCAATCCCAATTCCAAGATCCCGGCGCTGCTCGACCGGAGCGGCCCCGCGCCGTTCCGCATCTTCGAAAGCGGGGCGATCCTCGTCCATCTTGCCGAGAAGTTCGGTGCCTTCCTGCCGACCGATCCGGCGGCGCGCGCCGAGGTCCTGTCATGGGTGTTCTGGCAGGTCGGCACCGGCCCCTTCATCGGCGGCGGCTTCGGCCATTTCTACGCCTATGCGCCCGAGAAATACGAATATCCGATCAACCGCTACGCGATGGAAACCAAACGGATCTTCGATGTCGCCGACCAGCGGCTGGCGCAGAGCCGGTTCCTGGGCGGCGAGGAATACACCATCGCCGACATGGCCAACTTCCCCTGGCTCGCCCCGTTCGTGGAGGGGAATATCTACAACGACGCGAAAACCTTCCTGGCCATCGACGACTACGAACATGTCGGACGCTGGGTCCGCGAGATCGCCGAGCGGCCGGCGGTCAAGCGCGGGCGGATCGTCAACAAGGTGTGGGGCGACGAGGACACGCAGCTGAAGGAACGCCATTCAGCAGCGGATTTTGCAGGCAAGCATCTGGGGTGAAATTGTTGCCCGCAAGCAGCCTGCCCCCCTTCACATTTACAATTCGCCCGTTATAGAGCGCCGCTCTTGCTGGGGTGTAGCCAAGCGGTAAGGCAGCGGTTTT
>DAIQNP010000347.1:0-2850 GCA_036788335.1 Erythrobacter sp. | reverse complement strand
CCAACCTTGGCAAGGTTGTGCTCTACCCCTGAGCTACGCCCGCTCACTGGCGCTGACAGAAACCGGGAAGTGCCGCAGTATCTGCCGGAGAGGCGGCGCGATTAGCAGTGCCTTGCCCCCCCTGCAAGCGCAAATTTGGTAGCGATTAAGGCTTGATCGCAAGCCTGCGAGCATTCAGCACGCGCTGGCGCTTCACATCCGCCAACCGCGCCCCACATAGGGGCCGGATTCACTGCCGCATGACCACAGACAGGAGCACCCCCTTGGCCAGCATGGGATTGAGCATCGACGAACAAAAAGCGGTTGACCGTTTCCGCAAGGCGGTGGTCGAACCGTCGCAGACCAAACTCGTGATCCTCGATTTCTGGGCCGAATGGTGCGGACCGTGCAAGGCGCTCACCCCGGTGCTGGAAAAGGTCACGGCCGAATTCGCCGACCGGGGCGTGATGCTGGCCAAGCTCAATGTCGACGAGGAACAGTTCATCGCCGCGCAGTTCCAGGTGCGATCGATCCCGACGGTCTATGCCATGTTCCAGGGCCAGCCGGTCGCCGACCTTACCAGCGCGCGCGGCGAAACGCAGCTGCGCCAGGCGATCGAGCAGCTGCTCGAACAATTGCCGGTGCAGGCCGGCGCCGACAGTGCTGCTGCGCAAGGCCCCTCGCCCGAAGAACTCGCACAGTTCCTCAAGCTGGGCGAAGATGCGCTGGCAGCCGGCGATCCGCAGCGTGCGGGCAGCATCTTTGCCCAGATCACCGAATTCGCGCCCGACAATGCCCCGGCCCACGCCGGTCTGGTCCGCGCGCTGGTGCAATTGGGTGAGATCGAGCAGGCGCAGGCGGTTATGGACACCATCGAAACCGATCCCCGACTGGCCGCAGATCCGGCGATGGCGGCGGCCCGCAGCGCGCTCGAACTGGCGGGCACGCGGGTCGATGATGACGAGCTCGCCGCGCTGCAAACCGCCGCGCAGGCCGATCCGGCGGACATGGACGCGCAGCTCGTCTATGCCGAAGCCGCCTTTGCCGCCGGTCATCGCGATGCCGCCGCCGATACGCTGCTGGCGATGATCGAAGCCGACCGCGAGTGGAACGACAGCGCCGCGCGCGCCAAGCTGCTCAAGATCTTCGAAGCCGTCGGGCTAGAGGACGAATGGGTGGTCGCCACCCGCCGCCGCCTTTCCAAGATCCTGTTCGGTTGAGCGCGGTGACCAAACCCCGCCGCCTGTCGATTTTCCCCCTGCCCGGTGCCGTGCTGTTTCCGGGCCTGCAACTGCCGCTCCACATCTTCGAGCCGCGCTATCGTGCGCTGGTGGGCGACGCGCTGATCCGCGACCGCCAGATCGCGATGATCCAGCCGCAGCGCCCGGAAGACGGCGCCCCTTTGTTCAGCGTCGGTTGCATCGGCAAGATCGGCGAGGTGCAAGCGCTCGATGACGGACGCTACAACCTGATCCTCGAAGGCATCGCCCGGTTCCGGCTGATCCGCGAGCTCGATGTCTCTTCCGCCTTCCGCCAGATTGAAGCGGAAATCTATCCGGAGGACGAGGACGAGACCCTCAGCCATGCCCAGCGCGGCGGGTTCGAGCGCGAGGCGCGTCGCTTTGCCGATGCGCAGGGGTACAGCGTCGACTGGGATTCGGTCGAGCGGCTGGACGATCGCTCGCTGATCAATGGCGTCTCGCAGATCGCGCCCTTCGACCCGGCGAGCAAGCAGGCGCTGCTGGAGGCGGACAACCTTGCCGCGCGCTGCGAACTGCTGGTACAATTGATGCAATTCTATGGTCGCCACGACGGGGGCGAGGAAATCATCACGTTGCAATAGTTCCATTCCACTGCCCGGCTGGCCCCTGTTGCGGCTTTCCCCCTTGTCCCGGTCGGGACGCTTGCCGGCCCCCTTACACGAATGGAACGCAGATCGTGGCACTTCACATCCATGTGCAGCTTGATTACCGCTTCGAACGATCATGCGATGTCCTGCTGCAGGTGGAGGTCGCCGCGCTTCGCGATCAGGTGATCGAGGATGCGCAGATCACCATTACCCCGTGCGAGCATTTCGCACGCGTCCCGGCGCAGGATCATATCGGCGAACGCATCTGGCTGCGGATCGAGGGGCAGATGCTGGTCGATTACCGGGCGACCGTCAGGCTTGACCGACCCTCGGGCGACTGCGCGGCTCTGCCCGAGGTGCCGCTGCACCAGCTGCCGGGCGAGGCGGTGCAATATCTGTTCGCATCGCGCTATTGTCCGTCCAACCAGTTCACCGATTTCGCCGAGCAGGAATTCGGTCATCTGGCGGGCGGGGCCAAGGTGATGGCGATGCGCGACTGGATTGCCGGGCATCTGTCCTATGTCTCCGGCTCCAGCCATTCCGAGACGACCGCGATCGATACTTTTCATGGCGGCGAGGGAATCTGCCGCGACTATGCCCATCTGATGATCACGCTGGCACGCGCGGCGGACATCCCGGCGCGGTTTGCCAGCGTCTATGCGCCCGGTGTGACACCGCCCGACTTCCACGCCGTGGCCGAGGTGTTTCTGGGCGGCGCGTGGCATCCGGTCGATGCCACCGGCATGGCCGAGGCCCATGAGATGGCCAGGATCGGGATTGGCCGCGACAGCGGCGATGTGGCGTTCCTGACCGGCTTCGGGCCGCTGACGATGAACAGCCAGAGCGTGTCTGTGACCAGCCGCTAGAGCGGCTGTGCCGCGAGCGCGCCCCGGGGGCCGCAACGCATACAGACAAAAGGTGGAGGCCCGAGCCGGAATCGAACCGGCGTGCAAGGATTTGCAGTCCTCTGCGTAACCACTCCGCCATCGGGCCGAGCCGCCCGGCGCAACCACGTGTTGCAC
>DAIQNP010000346.1:0-2861 GCA_036788335.1 Erythrobacter sp. | reverse complement strand
CACCGGCTTCGCAAGCCGATTCGACCTTCTTGATGAAGCTGCGGATGCGGCTGATGCGCGCACCGTTGATTTCGGCACGGACATTGTTGCGACGGATGCGCTTGCGGGCTTGCGGCGTGTTGGCCATATTTCGTGTCTGTCTCGCGTTTGCTGCAGGCCGCACGGGGCGACCGGGAAAGTGGTGACGGTGTGCTCGAAAACGGGCGAGCGGACGCATGGCCCAACCGCCGGAAAGCAGCGCGCATAGTCAGAATGACCACGAAGGTCAACGATTCTCCTTATTTCTGGCATACCGGGCAGAACCAGGTGCTTCGCCCGCCTTGCGCGATGCGCCGGATAACGCCGCCGTCGTCGCGTCGGCAGGGTTCATCCGTCCGACCATAAACGTCGAAGCTGCTGGCGAAATAGCCCAGCTCGCCATCGGGCCGGGCATAATCGCGCAAGGTGGAGCCGCCGTCCCGGATCGAGGCTTCGAGCACGGCGACGATCGCCGGAACCAGTCGTGCAAGCTGTGGCCCGGTGACTTTTCCCGCAGGTTTGGCCGGGCGGATCCCCGCACGCCACAGAGCCTCGCACACATAGATATTGCCGAGCCCCGCCACGATCCGCTGGTCGAGCAGGCACAGCTTGATCGATTGCACCTTGCCCGCCAACTTCGCCTTGAGGTGCGCTGCCGTAAGGCCGGGGCCGAGCGGTTCTGGGCCGAGCGCGGCGAAAGGCGGCCAGGCATCAAGCGCCGCCGTCGCCACCAGATCGACCGAACCGAAGCGGCGCGGATCGCACAGGGCAAAGCGGTGCGCTGCGGTCTCCAGCAACAGGTGATCGTGGGTGTCGGGCGTCTCGGGATCGATCCGCCAGCGCCCGCTCATGCCGAGATGAAAGATCATCGTCGCCCCGCGGTCGAGGTGCAGCAATCCGTACTTGGCCCGGCGCGACAGGCTGGTCACTGCAGCATCGGTCAGCACCTGCACCAGATCATCGGGGAAAGGGCGGCGCAAATCCGGCCGATTGACGCGCACGCGCACAATCCGTTCGCCTTCTAGGAACCGGGCAAGGCCGCGCACCGTTGTTTCGACTTCAGGGAGTTCGGGCATCTGACGCTCCCTCTAACACTCTTTGCGCGAGGCTCAATTGCCTCTAGGGAGCCGGGCATGACAGAAACGACCGACGACACCGTCTCCTTCGGCTACGAAAGCGTGACCCCGGAGGAGAAGACCCGCCGCGTGGGTGAGGTCTTCTCCAGCGTCGCGCGCAAGTACGACATCATGAATGATGCGATGAGCTTCGGCCTGCATCGCGGGTGGAAGGATCGTTTCGTCAAACGCGTGAAACCGCAGCCGGGCGAGAATATTCTCGATATGGCAGGCGGCACCGGCGACATTGCCTTCCGCATGGCGGATCGCGGTGCCAACATCACTGTTGCCGATATCAATCAGGAAATGCTTGATGTGGGTGCCGAGCGCGCCATGCAGCGCGACGAGCCAGACGGTGCTGGCAGTCTCGTTTTCTCCAAGCAGAATGCCGAGGAAGTCACCTTCGCCTCCAACACGTTCGATGCCTATACCATCGTCTTCGGCATCCGGAACGTAACCTTCAAGGACAAGGCGCTGGCTGAGGCCCACCGCGTGCTTCGTCCTGGCGGCCGTTTCTTCTGCATGGAGTTTTCGGTCACCGACTGGTCGGGCTTCCGCGAGATTTATGACCTTTATTCGATGCATATCATGCCGCGCATGGGTCAGGTGATTGCGGGGGAAACTGAAAGCTATCGTTATCTGGCGGAATCGATCCGCAAGTTCCCCCGCGCGCCCGAGTTCGAGGCGATGATCCGCGCAGCCGGTTTTGCGAACACCAAGGCCGAAATCATCCTCGGCGGCGCGGTTGCGATCCACTCGGGGTGGAAAATCTAGGGCGTGACGAGTTCGGCCACGCATCTCTTTCGTCTCGCGCGCTGGGGCATAACTCTGGCGCGTCGTCGCGCACTGGTGGGGATCGAGAATGATCCCAACGCGCCTGCGCAACTGCGCCGTCTGGTCCGGCTGGCGAGGCTGGCGACACTCACCGGCAAGCGCGGGGAGCCCGATTATGCGGGCGCATTCCGCGCCATCGGCCCGGCCGCGATCAAGCTCGGCCAGTCGCTCGCCACCCGCCCCGACCTGGTCGGCGAGGAAGCGGCCAACAACCTGCTCAGCTTGCAGGACAGCCTGCCGCCGGTCCCCTTTGCCGAGATCAAGGCGGCGATCGAGGGCAGCTTTGGCGTGCCGATCGAGCGGTTGTTCAGCGAAATCGATCCCGACCCGGTCGGCGCGGCCTCGATCGCGCAGGTCCACAAGGGCGTCACCACCGAAGGCCGCAAGGTCGCGATCAAGGTGCTGCGCCCCGGCATCCGCGAGAAATTCGCGCGCGACATCCAGACCTATGAATGGGCCGCCGCCCATGTCGAGGCGATGGGGGGCGAGGCATCGCGCCTGCGCCCTCGCCTCACCATCGCCAATTTCAAGCGCTGGACCAATTCCGAACTCGACCTGCGGCGCGAGGCGGCCTCGGCCAGCGAGCTTGCCGAACAGATGGCGGGCGTGCCCGGCTACCGCATCCCCGGCATCGACTGGGACCGCACCAATGGCCGGGTGCTGACGATCGAATGGATCGACGGGGTCAAGATTTCGCGGCTGGATGAGCTGCGCGCGCGTGGCCATAATCTGCCCGCGCTGTCCGAAAAGCTGGTGATCAGCTTTTTGACACAGGCGATCAGCGCCGGATTCTTCCATGCCGACATGCATCAGGGCAACCTGTTCGTGGAGGATGACGGCACGATCGTGGCGATCGATTTCGGGATCATGGGCCGGATCGACCGGCGCGCGCGG
>DAIQNP010000345.1:0-2868 GCA_036788335.1 Erythrobacter sp. | reverse complement strand
ACGCCTTGCAAGACGTCTATATCAATCTGTGGCAGCGGGCCGACCGCTACGACCCGACCCGCGCGAGCCCGATCGCGTGGCTGGCGACGTTCGCCCGCAATCGCGCGATCGATCGGCTGCGCACGGGCAAGGTCCGGGGCAATGCCGTGCCGGTCGAGGAAGCCGCGCCGCTGGCTGATGAAACCCCGCTGGCCGACATGCTGCTGGTCGATGCCGAACAGGCGGCGCAGATCCACAAGTGCCTCGGCACGCTCGACGACCGCACGCAGGGCCACATCCGCGCAGCCTTCTTCGAAGGCCGCACCTATGCGCAACTGGCCGAAGCGTCCGACGTGCCGCTGGGCACCATGAAGAGCTGGATCCGCCGCGGGCTGCAACGCCTGCGCACCTGTCTCGAAGCGAGCGAGACGGCATGACCGACAAACCCGAAACCAAGCGCGACGATCCGATGATCGCCGCCGAATGGGCGCTGGGCCTGCTCGAGGGCGAGGAACTGCTCGCCGCGCGCGGGAAATATGCAACCGACCCCGATTTTGCCTGGCGCAAGGAGTGGTGGGACAACTGGTTCGCGCCGCTGACCGATGCGATGCCGGGGGCCGAGCCGGGCGACCATGTCTGGACCGGCATCGCCGCGCGGATGGCCGCGCAGGCACCCTTGGCGGAAAACGGCGCGGGCGCGGCGGCTGTGGGCGTGCCTGCAGGCGAGGTCATCGCACTCAAAACGAGCCTGCGCCGCTGGCAGTGGGCGGCCGGCCTGACCTCGTTGGCGGCCGCTGTCGCACTGGCGCTACTGGCCTTCCCGCCATCCGCGACCGGCCCCGAAGTTGCGGGCGAGACTCCGCAGATCGCCGCCGCCGCCGCAGCGCCGATGGTTGCAACCGTGCCGATTGGAGAAACCGGGCTGCGGCTCGACGTCACCTACATCCCCGAGAGCGAGCGGATGCTCGTCGCCGCGATCGGCCTGACACCCGACGGGGTGCATGATCACGAATTGTGGCTGGTGCCGGCGGACGGCGGCGCCTTGGAATCGCTCGGCGTGGTCGCGCCGGGCGAGGTGCGCAGCATGACCCTGCCCGCAGAGATCACCGCCAAGCTCGGCGACGGGGCAAGCCTCGTGCTGACCCGCGAACCGATCGGCGGCAAGCCTGCCGGGGTGGATGCAGGCCCGGTCGTGGCCGAAGGCGCGTTCACCCGCGTCTGATCCGGCTTCGGCCCGCCGCATGCTGGCGGCAACTCATCCGCACTGCGCCCGTCCCGCCGTTTTTCGCCGCATCCGCTCCATCCGGGCGCACGTAGCTTTTTGTGCAAGTGAGACAGCTTGCACGCAATATTCCCATCAGGAGACACCATTGTGACCCCCAAGTTCACCATCAAGGCCGCTGTTGCCGCCGCGCTTGCCGCCACCACTGCGCTGGTCGCCGTTCCCGCCGCTGCCGACTATCACAAGGCGGCAATGAAGGCCGAAGCCAACATCGTCGAAACCGCCATGAGCACCGGCGCGCACAACACGCTTGTTGCTGCGGTCAAGGCTGCTGATCTGGTCGACACGCTCGCCAGCCCCGGCCCCTTCACTGTGTTCGCCCCGACTGACGACGCCTTCGCCAAGCTCCCCGCCGGGACTGTCGAGATGCTTGTGAAGCCGGAAAACAAGGACACGCTGAGCGCGATCCTCACCTACCACGCGGTCGCAGGCAAGGTGACTGCCGCTGACCTGATCGCAATGATCAACGACAACGGCGGCACGGCCACCATCACCACCGTCCAGGGCGGCACGCTGACCGCGCAGCTGATGGATGGCAAGGTCGTCATCACCGATGGCAAGGGCGGCCAGACCACTGTGACCACGGCCGATGTCATGACCTCCAACGGCGTGATCCACGTCACCGATGGCGTGTTCCTGCCCGCCTGAGCGTAAGCTTTCCCCCGCTGGCGCTGTCCCTATACCCCCATCCCCTCCCACGGGGCAGCGCCACATCCGACCCCGCCCGGCCCTCCCCCAAGGGCCGGGCGGGGTTTTTTTGAGGGGGTCAGGGGGCAGGCAGCCAGCGCCTCATCTTCGTTTGCAGCAAGCTGACCAGTTCCGGGGCCATGAAAGCGTAGTCATCGGGAATGTCGAGCACGACAAGTCGCTTGGCCTTGAGCGCCCCGCGATGCTTGTTCTGCACCTTGCTGCGGTGTTGCCGCTCCATGAGGAAAATCCAGTCGGCCCACTCGACCAGTTCATCGGTCAGCGGATTTTCAGCGTCGTGGTTCGTTCCGGCCGAGGCTGTGATGATGCCGGGAGCACCGGCAAAAATATGCTCGGCGGTCGGACTGCGGAGCCGGTTCTGACTACAGACGAAGAGGTAGTGTCGCATCACGATGCGCGCTCAACCCGAACCATCGACATGCGAAAGCTGGAGATTGCCAACAAGGAACAACCGCTGCGTGATCGCAAGACCGGCTGGCTTCCCGAGCCCGTGCGAGGGACACCGCAGCGAAGCTGAACGCACAAAGCAAATACAACCGAGCGGATGCGCGCGCCCGGTGTCAGAGGGCGAACAAACTACGCCGCCTCTTCCTTCTTTTCGCTGCCAATCACGCGGATCGGTTCCTTCTTGCCTTCGACCACGTCCTTGTCGATCACGATTTCGGTCACGCCGTCCATGTCGGGCAGGTCGAACATCGTGTCGAGCAGCAGGCCTTCGACGATCGAGCGAAGCCCCCGCGCGCCGGTCTTGCGCTTGATCGCGCGCTCGGCGATCGCCTGCAAGGCGTCGGCGGTGAAGGTCAGTTCCACATCTTCCAGATCGAACAGCTTGCGGTACTGCTTGACCAGCGCGTTCTTCGGCTCGCTCAGGATCGTCACCAGCGCCGGGATGTCGAGAT
>DAIQNP010000344.1:0-2883 GCA_036788335.1 Erythrobacter sp. | reverse complement strand
GTGACCTTCAGGTTATGAGTCGTGTCGAACAAACCATGAACAATCGCGCAGGATCGCGAGTTGTTGCGCGATTTTCGCCAGTTGCGGGCCGGACCTACCGGAGCGGCCTGCGCGCGGATTGCCAGGATTGCGCAGCGGTTTTTCCCCTTGTGCTTCCACCATGCTTCCAATGGGTAGCGGAATGATTTTCCGGTAGCACTGCCATCATCCGTCCATCCGCGACCAGAAGCCGGTCTTCTTGCCATGCTCTGCCTTCAGCCGCGCGGCATAGGCGTGATGCGGCTCGACCGGTCCGAAGTCCTCGATCCGTCCGGCGAGATCGGCACAGGTTGCCAGGTGCTGGGCGGCATAGCCATAGCGCTTCTGCCTCCCCTCGCTCAGCGTGAAATCGATCATCGCCCGCAGCGCCACTGTCGCAGCCAGCGGATGCTTCTCCGCCAATGTCTCGGCCGCCGGAGCCAGGAACTCGTAGTGATCGCCATCGACCTCATCCTGCCGGTCGATGAGCAATCGCGCGGCATGGGTCAGCGCTGGCAAGTTCAGGAAGAAGGCCAGTGCGGCCAGCAGGTCGGGATGCGCGGCGGCATGTGCCATCGCGCGCTCCTCTGCCCCGATGTCCTCGAAATCCGGCAGACGCTTCAGATAGGCCCGCAGGTGCTCACCCGACAGGTCGCGCTCGAAGCACGCCCAACGGAACGCCTGCGCCTCATCCTTCCGATTAAGCGCCTCCAGCACGGCAAGGCGCGCGTCTTGCCACTCGGGAGGGATCCAGCGCGCCTCTTTCACCTCGGCCCGCTCGATGAAGCCAAGCGCATCCCCTGCCCTGCCCGCTGCCAGCAGGCGCTGCGCGATCTCGGCCGCGATCTTTGGCACCTTGCGGGTCTTTGGGTCGTACTGCGCGATGAAGCCATCGACGTCGCCCTGCACGTCGGCGATGTCCTTCAGAGCCATCTCGACCGTGCTTTGCCGGGCGCGCTCCTCCATCTCGTGGGCATAGCGCGTGCCGCCGCTGCCCCACCCGATGGCCTGCCATTCGCTCTTTGGCGGCACCGGCACGGGCGTGCGGCCGAGGTCCTCAACCAGTCCCTTCAGATGCGCGACGCCATCGGAGCCCAGCGCCTGGGCGATGATGGCAATCAGCCCGTCATACTGACCAAAGCCGTTGTCCTGAAGCGCGTCGAGAACCTGCCGCGCGAGTGCCTCGGGCGCTGCATCGGCCGCCTTGGCCACCTCGCCCAGTTCGGCGCAGGCCTGGTGGAAGATGTCGATGACAGTGCCGCTGCTGTCGTCGCAGCGTTCGAAGACAGGCGTGGCCAGCCCCATGAACCGCCACAAGAGCGCCAGCGCCTCATCCGGATCATGCGGGGCGATCTGTTCCATGATGGCGCTGCGCTGGGTCTGGAGGTCCTTCACCAGCGGCTTGCGGTTCTGCCAGTTCACGAAGGTCCGGGCCTTCGCGATGCTGGTCAGCCGCTTCATGATCTCCCGCGCCGCCTCCCTCGGGCCCTCTGCTCCGGCCAAGGCAAGACGCAGCTTGCGTTTGGCTGCGGCATCGCCCGTGCTGATCTCGATCAGCAGCTGCGCCAGGCGTTCTGCGCCCAGCGCCTCCAGGTTCTTTGCATTGAGGGTGGATTTCGACGCCATTGGGATTCCAGTTCTTTTCGCGGACCTTAGCAGCGGGTTCGGAAGACCGGAACCTGCGTTCTGATTCGCGGCGATCCATCCCTTCCGATTACGGCTGCGATTCAGCCCCTGCGTGAGATTACGCGGATTTTCCTTTTTCTACGCAATATCAATGTGTTCGTTGACTAGCCATCCGCATTGCGCACTGTGGACGCCAGACAACCCGGAAGCCGATCTCCCATGCCCAAACTCACCAAACGCATCGTCGACGCCGCAGAGGCACAAGCCACCGAACAGTTCATCTGGGACAACGACATCCCCGGCTTCGGACTTCGGGTGCTGCCCAGCGGGCGCAAAGGCTATGTCGTGCAATACCGCGCCGGTCGCCGTTCTCGGCGGATCAGCCTTGGGCCAAGTACGGTCCTGACCTGCGAGCAGGCGCGCACCCGCGCCATCACCATCGTCGCCGCTGCGCGCAATGGGCAAGACCCTGCGGCCGAGCGCGACGCCGGGCGCAAGGCGATCACCATCAAGGAATTGGCCGAACGGTTCGACAAGGAACACATCGCCATCCGTGTGAAGGCCAGCACTGGAAAAGAGTATCGACGGAACCTGCAGCGCTTCATCTTGCCCGCCCTCGGGCAATTGACGGTCACAGGGGTCACACGGGCGGATGTCGCGAAGTTCCACCACGACTTGCGCCACATCCCGTATCAGGCCAACCGATGCCTCGAGGTGATCTCGAAGATGTTCAGCCTGTCGGAAATGTGGGGCCTGCGTCCGGACGGGACCAACCCGCGCAAGCACATCCGGAAATACCCCGAGGAGAAACGCGAACGGTTCCTGAGCGCGGCCGAACTGCGCCGGATCGGAGAAGTGCTGCGCGAGATGGAGGCGGAAGGGGTGGAACTGCCCTCGGCCATCCTCGCCGCGCGCCTGCTGATCCTGACCGGATGCCGCCTGAACGAGATCATGTCCTTGAAGTGGTCCTACATCGATTTCGACAGCCCTGCCCTGCGCTTGCCGGACTCCAAGACGGGGGCGAAAGTTGTCCACGTTGGCCAGCCGGTGGCGGACCTGCTGCGGGGCGCCCAGCGTATCGATGGCAACCCGTGGGTCATCACCGGCACCCTGCCCGGCAAACCGCTCAGTGATCTGCAACCCTTCTGGCAGCGCGTCCGCGCCCGAGCTGGTGTGAAGGACGCCCGCATCCACGACCTGCGCCACACATTTGCGTCGGCCGCCGTCGCTTCCGGCCAA
>DAIQNP010000343.1:0-2903 GCA_036788335.1 Erythrobacter sp. | reverse complement strand
GATGTTCATGTTGTCGGTGTTGAGCACCCCGTGGACGAAGCCTGCGACCATGTAGCTGGCGGCAAGGTCGGCCATTCGCTCGGTCACGTGGTGCATCAGCTGGACCGCCGGTTCGTCGCGCCCCGGTGCATCTGCCGGCGGAGGCGGGCCGGGGAACTGCGCGAGGCAGTAATCGACAAGGCTCGCCATCTCGCCCGGCTCCTCATGGGCCAGCAGGCGCTGGAAGCTGCCGATGCGGATATGCGAATGGCTAAGCCGCACCATCACGGCGGATCGGGTGGGCGAAGGCTCGTCCCCGCGCCACAGCTTCTCGCCGGTCTCGATTACGCTGAAGGTCTTCGAGGTGTTGACCCCGAGCGCCTCCAGCATCTCGGTCGCCAGAATCTCGCGGACCGCGCCCTTCAGCGTCAGCCGCCCGTCGCCGCTGCGGCTGTAGGGCGTGGTGCCTGATCCCTTGGTGCCGAGGTCGAGCAGCCGCCCGCGAGCATCGCGCAGCTGCGCGAACAGAAATCCTCGGCCATCGCCGATTTCCGGGTTGTAGTTGCGGAACTGGTGTCCGTGATACTTGAGCGCGAGCGGCTGCGGCAGGTTACCGGGCAACGGCTGGAACCGCCCGAAATGCGCCGCCCATGCGGCATCATCCAATCCCGCCAGCCCGACGCTTGCTGCCGCGCGGTCGTTGCGGAAGCGGATGCGGGTTTCGGGGAAGGGTGCCGCCTCGACCGCGCTGCCCAGCCAGCTGGCCAATTCGGTGATGGCGGGGTCGGGGCGATAGTCCGATCCCCAATCTGAATGTTGCGGATCATTGCGCATCCCGCAATAGTGGGGCCAAGAAGGTTTGCGCGCAAGCCGGGTGATTGCCGGGCCGGTCGCGCCGCAGGATCGAGGGAAGTTCGCCGTTCATGGCCGTACCATATGATGATCGCTTCTGGACCAGCAGCGACGGGCTTGCCCTGCATTACCGCAATTATGCCGGGCCGGATGGCGGGGCGAAGCTGCCGGTGCTGTGCCTGCACGGGCTGACCCGCAACGCTCGCGATTTCGCCGGTCTTGCCGAAAGCCTGTCGCCCACACGGCGGGTGATCGTGCCCGAAATGCGCGGGCGGGGCCTGAGCGCCTATGCCCCGGTGTCCGACACCTACACGCCGGTGACCTATGTCGCAGATGTGGAAAAGCTGCTCGCCGAGGAAGGGATCGACCGCTTTGTCATGATCGGCACCTCGATGGGCGGGCTGATGACGATGCTGATGGCGCAGGCCGTGCCGGGGCGCATGGCGGCGGTGGTGATGAACGATATCGGGCCGGAGGTCGATCCGGCGGGGCTGGCCCGGATCAGCGGCTATGTCGGGCAGGGGCGCAGCTATCCCACCTGGATCCACGCCGCGCGGGCGTTGGCGGCGGTCCACGCCCCGGCCTTTCCCGATTACGATCTCGACCAGTGGCTCGACATGGCCAAGCGGACGATGGTGGTGACCCAGAACGGCCGGATCAGTTATGATTACGACATGGGAATCGCCGAACCCTTCGCCAAACCGGGCAATGCCGCGCCCGCCAACCTGTGGCTGGCCTATGAGGCCCTGCGCGATGTACCGATGCTGCTGGTTCGCGGCGAATTGTCGGATCTGCTGTCACCCGATACGGTCCGCCAGATGGGGGTGCGCAATCCGGCGATGCGGGTGGTGACCGTGCCGCGGGTGGGCCACGCCCCGACGCTGGACGAACCCGAGGTGCGCGCGGCGATCCATGCACTGCTGGACGGGGCGGAATGACCGGCACGCCCGGCGGCGATCCCTCGACCCGCCTGAAATTCCTGCACTGCCATTCGACCTTTGCCGCCGGGGGCAAGGAATTGCGCAGCATCCAGCTGATGCACGCCTTCGGCCCCGGCATCGATCATGTGATCGTCTCGGCCCAGCCCGATGCGCTGAGCGCGCGCGACCATATCGACCCGTCGATGCGGGTCAGCTTCGCGCGCGATTTTCCGGCGTTGACCGGCTTTCCCTCGCCCGGACGGCTGGTGACGATTGCCGAGGCGATGAAGGGCTATGACCTGATCCTGACGTACAACTGGGGCGCGATGGATGCGGCGATGGCGCACACCGTGTTCGGCAAGCGCTTCGGCCTTGCGCCGCTGATCCACCACGAGGACGGCTTCAACGAGGACGAGGCGAGCGGGCTGAAATTCCGGCGCAATCTCTATCGCCGCGCCGGTTTGCAGGGCGCGGCGCGGCTGATCGTGCCGAGCCTGGTGCTCGAGAATATCGCGCGTGCGGTGTGGCAGCAATCGCCCGCCAAGGTGCTGCGCATTCCCAACGGCATCGACACCGCCGCCTTCGCCGCCGCGCCGCAGCCGGGCGCGCTGCGGGTGGTCAAGCGTCCGGGCGAACGCTGGGTCGGCACGCTCGCAGGGCTTCGCGCGGTCAAGCAATTGCCGCAGCTGGTCGAGGCGATGACGGCGTTGCCCGATCAATGGCACCTCGTCATCTGCGGTGAGGGGCCGGAGCGCGACGCGATCCGCGCCGCTGCCGAACGCTTCGACATCAGCCATCGGGTGCACCTGCCCGGCGCGGTGCGCAATCCGGCCGAGGTGGTCGGGCTGTTCGATATCGTCGCGCTGTCGTCGGCATCCGAACAGTTTCCGATCGCGGTGGTCGAGGCGATGGCGGCGGGGCTGCCGGTGGCCGCGCCCGATGTCGGCGATATTCGCGCGATGGTGGCAGAAGAAAACCGGACCTATATTTCCGTGCCGGACGATGCCGCCGCGCTCGGGCAGATGCTGGCCGATCTGGCGGAGGACGCGGCGTTGCGCACCGCCATCGGTGTCGCCAATCGCGCAAGGGCTGCCGCGCAGTTTGACCGTGCAGGGATGGTGGATGCTTACCGCGCCGCCTATTCTGCGGCGC
>DAIQNP010000342.1:0-2919 GCA_036788335.1 Erythrobacter sp. | reverse complement strand
GGCACATGGATTCTGATCAACGGGAGTTGGTATCAGACGGTATGATCTAATATAAAGTCCAGTATTGTTAAGTATTTTTTTTAAACAGTATCTGGTATGTTCCATATTCTATAGAGGTCAACATCGAATTGCTCGCTCATTAATAAGTATTCAGATCTCAGAGCCGTCCAGAGAGCGGCTTCTTCGCTTGGCGTAAGGGTGAAGCGACCATTAATGGCAATCGGTCTTGGGCGATGCAAATAAGAACGAACGCGATTCCGTATGGTTGATGGTAACATCCTCTTCATTATCACATTCACGGTTCTCGATGCCGTTATTGTGCTCCAATACCAAGGGGTATGACGGCGTACTTGAGCAGGAAGCTTATGGGACAAATCTACATTGTACGGTTTGAGATTGAGAAATTGCCATAGGCGTTGCGCTATGCTTTCTGGGGCTTTGATTAGTTCCTCGAATGTTAGAACGATGAGGTCGCCACTTGCGTGGTAGGTGTTGAATTGCTTGAGTTGCGTATGGTATTGCGAGACAGCCATTGACACTGGGGAGATGCCAATGTCGAGGCTGTGGGATTTGCGCGGAGATCGGCTCGATCCGACTTCAGCCCTTGATATTTGAACGTGCTTTGCGTGCGATTCAATTCGGCGCAGCGGGTGTCGGATAATGTAGATCAGCTTGAAGCGCCTTGGCGCACTGGCAGCAAGTCTTTCAGCGACTCCACTAGTGAATGGATACTTTGTGTAGTCTGTGCTTCCGTCTAGAGCATATTTGTGTTTTGCTGGATCAAAGGCAAATAGCCGTTCGTACCAAGTGAAGCCTTCGGCCCATCGGTCTTCGAAGGCAAAAAATCCAGGTTCCTTAGGATGACACGGCGCAATTTCAGGGTGCTGAGCGAGGAGGTCGAACAGCGCTGTGGTGCCGCTTTTCATGGCGCCGATGATCAGGATGTAGTCTCGGATCATCGCAGAACCCTTGCGTTGGCAGGGTACGGCAGCGACATGGCCGGCAGAGGCGACTGCAGTCCCCGTTTGCGCCGGGCTTTTTTCGCCGCACGCAACCCGGCTTCCACATAACCTGCGATGGCCCCGGCCATCAGCCATGTCAGTGGCGGCATTGTCGAGTTGGGCAACAACTCGATCATGTTGACGCTCAGCATGAGGACCAGTGCCGATGTGACAATTGTCGGCTGCAGTCTTCCAGCGTGAATCCATATCTGCAAGATGGGCCAGGCCATGAGACCGAAGAAGGCAAGAAAGCCGACCCAGCCGAAGCTGCCGATCTGGATGATCCAGACGCCATCGGTGACGCTGAGGTCACGGCCGGTGTTCTCGTCGTAGATCCTGTTGCGGCCCCAGACTCCCCATCCGAAGAGCGGGCGCTCGTTGGCACGCTCGAGGAGGGCTTCTTCATGTCGAAACCTGTAAGCTAGCGAACCCGCTCGCTCCTCGGAAATCGTTGCTGCGGCGTCGACCATTTGGTCGGTGGGGACCAGACCGACCCCCCGCAGTTGCGGGTAGAGAACAGCGACGAGGGCAAGCCCGAAAGCAATGCGGATATGGGCCCGCGGCCCAAGCAGCAGCAGGATCGGCCCGATCACGACGGCATAGATCAGTGCTCCCATGGATTTGCACACCACCATGATGATCGCGAAATAGGGTAGCAGGATGCCCGGCAAACGCCATGCTCTGTTCTTTTTCCCGCTGCTTTCTGCCGGGCCGGATAGCCGGTCGCGCCAGAGAACGATGGCCGCGGCCAGAACGAGGAACATGAACAAGGCCAGCCAAAGGCCGCTGCGCAGGAACACATGCGGTCGGTAGCCACCCCACCGGATCTGCTGAATGAAGTCTCTTGGTCGAAAGCCATAGAGCTGCACGTGCAATTGGGGGCTCATCCGCGCTTCCCAGAGGATGAACAGTGTGTAGACCGCGCCGGCAACGACCAATGCCCAGAGAATCTTGCGATGGTCCGCTTCACGGCGAAAATGGTTGTATCCGAATAGAAGCGGCAGCACGAGGATCAAGAAATTGAACGCAATCGAAACAAAATCATAAGGGCTGAGACCGGGCAGTGTTCGATTGGCCAATACCACCGGGTCGGTGTTGGTCATCACGGTAAGCAGCGGGGCCATGAACAGGGCCAGAAAAAGGCCCGCGCCAAGCGGCTGAGCCGGTATCGGCTTACCGAAGCCCGATCCGGTCATCACGAGCATGACAGCAATCGACAGCATGGTGACCGAGTCGCGGTCGAGACCGGGCAGTCCTGGCGGGTCAATGGCGAATGCCGAAGGCAACAGCAGAAAGCCGCCCAGCATGACGGCGAGGATGGCCTTCTGCACGTCCCTGATCGTGAAGAACAGGACAACCGCGACCAGCGGCCATGAAAGGATGGCGAGCGTCGCCATCATTCGCTATCCGCCCTGGCCGAGTGCAGGCCATCGTCTCGTTCGGGTATCACGCGGCTCATCCCCGAGGTTGCGTCAATGTACCGGATGCTCGGCAGGACTGCGCCCTGACCGCGCTGGCACGACATCCTGAAGCCCGATACCCGCATAGGTCTAGCTTCCGCAATATGCATCTGAGGCGTTGCCTCTGATCGTGCAGTAGCTGCAAACGGTTCTCGATTGCTTGAAATTCAAGAGGATGCCTCTGTCACGCCTGCCTCTCAGGGGAACGGGGCATCGTCCAGAAACTCACGCGACAAATCTCGATTCGAGACGCGACATTTATCTGCGATCCGCGCGCGAAATTCGGGTGACATGACCCTTGCTTTCGACCCGAACCGCCCAAATGCAAGGACAACGAGGCGGCGAACCTCTGCTGCCGTCTTATTGTAGCGACCATTACGGTGAATCTCTGGAAGCATCCGGTTGACAATACGAAGGGCATGCATTGCCGGAGTCGTGAGGCTCTCGTTGCTGCGCCG
>DAIQNP010000341.1:0-2929 GCA_036788335.1 Erythrobacter sp. | reverse complement strand
TCGCAATTGCCATCTCGAATTCTCCTGTCGCCAGCGGGGCTTAACGGAACAGTGCCGGGAAGCGGGTGGTAAGCGAGAACAACACTCGCTCGGGCGGCTTTTCGGTATCGAATGCCAGCGCCCGGTCGAGCGGTTTGGCATAGGTGACCTCGGCATTGATGCCTTCACCCAACGAGTACCGCAGCCCGCCACCGACCGACGCGAGCGTGCGGTCGGGGTCCGGGGTGTTGGGGTCGAGATTGCTGATCTTGACGATGTCGTAGAAGCCGAACAGCTTCACCCGGTGCTGTTCGGTATCGAACACGGTGACCCCGGCTTCGCCCGAAAAACCGATCGCCCGGTCGCCGCTGTTGGCACCCGGATCATAGCCGCGCCCGATGCTGAGGTTGCCGATCGAATATTCATCGAAGTTGAGCAGCGGATCATCGGTCCATTGCCCTTCGAACCGGGTGCGCAGATCGAAGACTTCGTTGAGGATGAACGTCGCATCCAGCCCGCCGCGCACCACCAGCGCCTTGGCATTCCCGAACGGGCGCGAGGCGGAGGCACCATCGGTCTGCGCAAAGCCGAACAGCCCGCCGAACGACGTGGCTCCGAACACGCCGATGCCCTGCCGGATTTCGGTGAAGGCGGCATAGCTGAGCCAGGTCGAACGATCGAGCCGGGTCATGCGACCCTGCGTATCCGCCCGCACATACAGCGCGCGCAGCGAATCGCGACTGAGGTCGACCATGCCGACCGAATTGTCCTGATCGATATAGTTGAAACCGACCGAGATGTTGGACGACCGCAACGGGGTGCGCACCAGCGGATAGGTGACCCGCAGATTGGCCAGCAAGGTGGTCGTTTCAAGATCGAGGTTCTGGATGTCGGGACGCGCCCACGCGAAGGTCAGATCGCCGCCCACCCGAAGACCGCGACCGCCCACCCCGAACTCGTGCCCGGCCTGAACGATCGTCTGCTCCTCGAAATCGCTGGTCGTCTGGCCGCCGATGAAGGTGACGTCGGACATCCCGGTCAACCCGTGGATATCGACCCGCGCAAACCCGGTTTCGCGTCCGATGGTGCGGGCGTTGTAGTTCCGGACGTTGAAAAACGCGGCATAGCGTTCGAAATCGACCGACAGGTTGCCGATCACCACCCCGGGCGCTTCGCCCGAAGGCACCAGCGCCAGCCGCACCCTGAGACCGGGAATGTCGTTGGCGTTGAGCAGGATGCGTTCGGCATCGCGTTCGTTCAGCGGATCGAGCGCACGCAGCGGATCGAGCACCGCCGCCAGCGAATCGCGATAGGGTCCGGCATCGCCATTGACCCGTATCTCGGAAATCCGCGCCGAGATCACGTCGAGCCGGAGCGTCCCCTGAAGGTCCTGCTGGGGCACCTGGATGCTGGCGATCCATCCATCTTCACGCAGCGCCTGATTGGCGTCATCGCGAATGTCGCAGATGACGCTCAACGATTGCCGGCCTTGCGGGAAGGTCACCCGTTCGAGCGAGCGCGCCAGCTGTTCTGCCAGTTCCCCGCCGCCCGCCGCATTGAACTGGACAGCGGCAAGCTCCACCGTCAGTTCGCTGCCGTCAAAGGGACAAGGCGGCCTCATGCCGCCATCACGATCGACCCGGACATCGGTCCTCGGCTGGTCGGGCGCGGTCTCCGGGAGGCGGAGATCGTTGGCCGTCTGGCCGGTCGTCTGGGCAAACGCTGGCGTGGCCATCGCGATAGCCAACAGCGACACGATGCCGCCTATGCGAACTGCACCAAAGTTCATCCAGCTTCCCCCCGGAACTGCTTTTGGACTGGCTAACCGACCATAAAAGGCCGGTCGGCAAAGCGATTAACGCCGTATTAAAGCCCTGTTGGGGAGTCAACGCACTCGCGGAAAAATAAACGGCTGGACTTTATCGGCCACACGTGGGGTCGCATCTCAATCGCAGCCCGCCGCGTCGCGGGTGATCCGGTAATCCCGCTTCGCGCGGTTGCAGGGCGCCGCATCGTGCACCCGGCAAACGCAGTCCGCTGCCACCAATTCGCGGTACAACCGGGTGAACACCGCCGCATACCAGTGGAACAGGCTGTCGGGCGGCAGCACGGCATCGCCGGCATCGCTGCGGTCGATGGTGAAGCGCCAGCCGCCATCCACTCCAAACGTCCCCGCCCCGACGAAAGTCCACGCATGTCGGCGGATCGCGGACATCAGCAACGGCGCGGCAAGGCGGGGAGGCAGGCGGCGCAGCAGCCATGCGGCGGGCCGGGGAATGCGGTGAGCGATGATGTAATCGGCGGTACGTGCGCCGGCATCTTCGGCGATGGCGAAACTGCCGAGGGGATCGTGCAGCGCCAGCCAGCGGTGGAGCCTCAGCGCGTGCCGTTCGGCGATCATCGTTTCGCCGGTGGGCAAAGCTTCGATGCGGGCATCGGCGAGGATCGCCCGCGTTGCGACAGGGCCGAGCCGCTCCTCCATCACAGCCACCGTCTGCAACACGGCATTCGGCCCGATCAGCGCATGACTGGCCTGCGCCGCCCCGGCCATCGCCCCCCCTGCAACCAGCGTCGCCACCTCACAGCTCCAGCCGGTCTTTCGCGCGCTCGGCGCCGCGCTGCTTCATCTGGGCACGCACCGCCTCGCGGCGTTCCTGCGCCTGCGCGGCCTTGTCGGCATTGGTCTGCCAGTCGGTCGCGGCGTCGCTGGCGGCCTGGCGGCTTTCATCGAAGTGGAAATCGACCTGCTTTGCGGTCTGCGGCCCCCAATATCCGGCCTTGCCGAGATCGTAGAACGTCCGCTTGAAGCCCGCCCGCAGGAAGGCATAGAGGCACCCCAGCAGATACCGCCGCCGGAAGCCCGTGCCGCGCCACGGATAGTGGAACAGCGCCTTCTGCATGTAGAACCGGCGGTAATTCTTCATCACCCCGTTGAGCAGTTCCCCGCGCT
>DAIQNP010000340.1:0-2936 GCA_036788335.1 Erythrobacter sp. | reverse complement strand
CCGCTGGCGGGGCAGGGGGCGAGGAAGCTGAAGTCGTACATGTTGGCAGGCGGCGAGACCGAGATGAAGCCGCGCACTTCGGGGCGGCGCATCAGCAATTGCATCCCGATCAGCGCGCCGAAGCTGTAGCCCGCGATCCAGGTGCTCTGCGCTTCGGGGTGGATCGACTGCACCCAGTCGAGCGCCGAGGCGGCATCGCTGAGTTCGCCCACGCCGGAATCGAAGCTGCCTTGCGACCGGCCCACACCGCGGAAATTGAACCGCAAGGTCGCAAACCCGCGATCCGCAAACGTCTTGTAGAGCCGCTGCACGATCCGGTCGTTCATCGTGCCGCCGCCTTCGGGGTGCGGATGCAGGATCATCGCCACCGGCGCGCGCGGACGCGGCGGGGGGGAGAAACGGCCTTCGAGACGGCCTTCCGGGCCGGGAAAGATGACGGAGGGCATCGGCAAACCTTATGAACGAGAGGCAGCGCTGAGCCGGGTGGCGCGCGCGAAAGCGGGCTCTATATAGGGCGCGATGGGTTTTTCGCAATTTATTGTCGCCGGGCTGCGGATTGGTGCGGCGAATGGCTGACCGGGTCTATCTCGATCACGCCGCCACCTCGCCTTTGCGGCCTGAGGCGCGGGCAGCGATGGAGGACGGGTTCCGGCTGTGGGCCAACCCTTCGTCCCCGCACGCGGAAGGGCGGCGTGCGCGGGCTGCGCTGGAGAATGCGCGCGAGCGGATCAAGGCGGCGCTGGGGTGGGATGGGGAGTTGATTTTCACCAGCGGGGCGAGTGAGGCGCTGTGGATTGCGCTCAACCGGGCGAAGGTAGAGCGGCGGATTGTGAGCGCGGTGGAGCACGATGCGGTGTTCCGAGCGGCGCCGGATGCCGAGGTTGTGCCGGTCACCGACGGTGAGGTCCAACCAGATGCGCTGCCTGATTGCGCTGGCGCTCTCATCGCGGTGCAGCACGCCAATTCGGAAACTGGCACCAATCTGCTACCTTTCGTCCAAAGCAAGTTGGCCGAGGCAGTGCGCAAGCACGGGGGGCAGTTGATCGTCGATTGCTCGCAAAGTGCAGGCAAGATGGTGCTTCCCGATGCTGATATGCTTGTGGTCAGCGCGCACAAGTTCGGCGGGCCGATCGGAGTGGGCGCGCTGCTGTTGCGGGACTTCAACCTTCTCGACCCTGTTGGCGGGCACGAGCGCGGTTATCGACAAGGCACCGAAAACCTTCCCGGCGCTCTGGGCATGGCGGCGGCTCTGGAAGCGGGCGGGCTGGAGAGTTGGGCAACGACGGTCGAACAGCACTTCGACTTCAAGAACGCTCTGTTCCGGCGCGGCGAAGTGATCGCCCCCGGCTTTCAATGTTCCCACATTATCGCCATCGCCCACCCCACCATGTCCGCCCAAGCCCTCCTCATCCGCCTCGACGCCATGGGCTTTCCCGTGTCGGCGGGGAGCGCCTGCTCATCCGGCACGCTGAAGAAAAGCCGGGTGCTTGATGCCTTTGGCGTGCCTGACGAGACGGCCGCGCGCACGATCCGGGTGAGTCTGGGGTGGTCAACCAAGCCTGAGGAGTTGGAGCGGTTTGCCGAGGCTTGGGCTTCGCTATGCTAAACCCCACCCCCCGTCCCGGGCTTGACCCGGGACCCAGCTATCTTGACCCCCGGGAGGAAGGAAGCGGGGCCCCGGGTCAGGCCCGGGGCGGGGAGTTCAGGCCATGATCTACCTCGATTACCAGGCCACCACACCGCTCGCGCCCGAAGCGCGCGAAGTGATGCTGCGCTGGCTGGGCGGGCCGGACAGCGACACTTTCGGCAATCCGCACTCCCCCCACCGCATGGGCCGGATGGCCGCCGCCGCTGTCGAAACCGCGCGCGAACGGGTTGCGGCGCTGCTTCCCGAAGGCGGCAAGGTGGTCTTTACCTCGGGCGCGACCGAGGCGATCAACACCGTCCTCCACGGCACGGCGGGCGATGTCATCACCTTCGCCACCGAACACGCCGCCGTGCTCGATTGCGCGCGCGCTGTGGAAGCGCAGGGGCGCCGCTTCACCGTGCTGCCCGTGACGCCGGATGGCCGCGCCGACACGCAGGCGCTGCAAGCCGCGATCACGCCCGAAACCGGGCTGGTTGCAGTGATGGCGATCAACAACGAGATCGGCGTGCGCCATCCGCTAGCCGCCGTGGCGGCAATCGCCCACGAAGCAGGCGCGCGGGTGCTGGTCGATGCGGTGCAGGCCTATGGGCGGGTGCCGGTCGCGGTTTCGGCGGATTACATCGCGATCTCGGCCCATAAGTGCCACGGTCCCAAGGGCATCGGCGCGCTGTGGATCGGCGCGTCCGCGCCCGCGCCCGCGCCATTTATGCTGGGCGGCGGGCAGGAGGCAGCCTTGCGTTCGGGCACGCTCAGCCCCGCACTGTGCGCCGGGTTCGGCGCTGCGGCGCAGGTGGCAGACGAGCGCATGCGCGCCGATGCCCTCCACATCGAACAACTGTGGCGCAGCGCCCGCGCGGCTTTTGCGGATTGGACACTCAACGGCAGCGCCGAGCATCGCTGGCACGGCAACCTCAACATTCGCCGGGATGGATTGGACGTCGCCCGCTTGATGAGCGATTGCCGCCATGTCATGTTCTCGGCCGGAAGCGCCTGCGCCAGCGGATCGGGTCGGCCGAGCCATGTGCTGCGCGCGATCGGGCTCACCGACGCCGAGGCAAAAAGCTCGATCCGGCTGGGGTTCGGGCGCTATACGACTGCCGAACACGTCGACGCCGCTGCGCAAGCAATCAACCACGCTGTCAGGGAACAGGGCCTGTGAGCATTTCCATCACCTTCATCGACCCCCACGGCAAGCCGGTCACCGCCGCGGCCGAGCCGGGCGACAACCTGCTGCGGCTGGGGCAGGCGGCTGGGTTGCCGCTGGAGGGCACGTGCGAGGGGCAGATGG
>DAIQNP010000339.1:0-2948 GCA_036788335.1 Erythrobacter sp. | reverse complement strand
TCCATCGACTGCGCGCGCGTAATGCGCGGCATGAACTCCATGCTCAACGCCTCGAAGCCAGCGGCAGCGTAGGAATCGACCAACTCGCGGCGCATGAAGGGATCGAACAACGCCGCCACCCACGCACCCGGCTTGGCACCTGCCAGCAGTGCCAGTTCGGGCGCCTGAATGCCGAGCACGATGTCGGCATCCTTCACCGTCGCCGCCGCATCGCCGACGCTAACGCCGACTTCGGCAAAGGCGGCATCGGGGATCGAGGCGATGTCGCCCGCACCGCTCTCGACCGCCACGTCAAGGCCAAGGCCTGCAAATTTCTTGGCGGTTTCCGGGGTGGCAGCCACCCGCGTTTCGCCGGGAGCCCGCTCCCTCAGGATTGCGATCTTCACGCGTGCGCGGCCTTAACCGGCGATCAGCGAAACGACGAACAGGACGATCAGTGCGATCACGGGCACGGCCCATTTCAGGGTAGCCATGAACCCGCTGTAGGTCGCCTGCGCCTTCTCGATGTCGTGCGATGCCATTTTGTAGTTCCCCTTGCGTGCCGAAACACCCGGCAGCGCGATTGGTTGCGAAAAAACCCGGAGCATTACGCTCTGTGTGGGTTCCCGTATCGGAGCCGGGCGCTGTTCTCAAGTCACCTTTCTTACGAGGCCAGGTTACCGACGCAGTCCCATCCGCGGCAGCAACAGCCTTAATCCCGTCTTTACCCGCAAGGCTTATGCACAAGGACGTGTTTCAGCCCGGGACAGTTATCCGGGCCTTTAGGGAGCGGGCGGCAGATCTGATGGCGGAAGCGGATTGTCATCCTGAAGCGCACACCGATAAGCGAATCGTCATGCTCATCGATGATGAGCCGGCTCAGGCGCGGCTCGTCACCGCCATCGCCGCACGTGACGGCTGGCGTACGATCGTTGCCGCCGATGCCGAGACCGCCATCGCCATGCTCGGCACCCGCGAAGGGATGCAATTGTCCGCGATCCTGCTCGACCAGTGGGTGCCGGGCGACGATGCCTGCACGCTGATCGCCGAATTGAAAGCCCGCCGCCCGGCCCTGCCGATCCTGATGTTGACCACCAGCGCATCCCCACTGTTGGCGGTCGAGGCCATGCGCGCCGGCGCCAGCGACTATCTGGTGAAGCCCGTTTCCCCCGACAGGCTGATGGAGGCGCTGCGTTCGGTTACCACCCGCGAGAGTCCGCGTGACGAGCTCGCCCCGCTGACCGAGAAGATGTCGGCCAGCCTCGATTTCGATGCGATGATCGGCACCGCACCCCAATTCCGCACCGCATTGGCGCAGGCGGCCAAGGCCGCGCGCGGTCATGGACACGTGCTGATCGAAGGCGAAACCGGCACCGGCAAGGAAATGCTGATGCGCGCAATGCACGGCGCCAGCCCGCGCGCCAAGGAGAGCTTGCGGATCATCAACCTTGCCAGCGTTCCGCCCGGTTCGATCGAATCGGTCCTGTTCGGGCACGAGCCCAATTCCTTCCCCGGCGCTTTCGACCGGCAGATCGGCGCGTTCCAGCATTGCGACGGCGGCACGCTAGTGCTCGACGAGATCGACCGGCTGACCCCGGTGCTCCAGCAACGGCTGCGCGATGCACTCGAAAGCGGGATCATCCGCCCGGTCGGGGCCAGCTACGGTTTCCGGATCGATGTCCGCCTGCTGGTGACCAGCAATATCGGTATCGACAAGCTGGTGGCCACCGATCAGTTCGACGCCGCGCTGGCTGCCCGGCTCGCCGCCACCCGGATTCACCTGCCGCCCCTGCGCGATCGCACCGGCGACATTCCGGCGCTGACCCGCCATTTCCTTGCACGGATCGGCGAGCAGCCGGGCCTGAACCACCTGTCGGTCTCGGACACTGCGCTGGCGCTGCTGGCCGCCTATGACTGGCCGGGCAACGTCCGCCAGCTGCAATCGGTGCTGTTCCGCGCCGCGGTCTATTGCGAAAGCAACACGCTGACCGCCGACAGCTTTCCGCAATTGTCGGAGATGCTGGGCGAACAGGGCAGCGTCACCACCGCCAGCGTCCATGACGGGGTGGGTATCATGCTCTACACCGAGGACGGCAACCTGCGTCCGCTCGAGGAGATCGAGGCCGATGTGATCCGGCTCGCGATCGGACACTACCGCGGGCGGATGACCGAAGTGGCGCGGCGTTTGGGGATCGGGCGTTCGACGCTCTATCGCAAGCTCTCCGACCTCGGGATCGACAACGCCGCCTGATCGCACGACTTGATTGCGGGCGCGGCGCGGCTTAGCGCTGGGTTATGACCATCATCCAGGATTTCGCCGGGCGCTCGGCGCTCGTCACCGGTGCCGCATCGGGGATCGGCGCGGCTTGCGCGCGGGGGTTGGCGGCACGCGGCGCGGCCCGAATGTTCCTCGTCGATGTCGACAGCGCCGGGATGGACGCGCTCGAGCTTCCGGGCGAGGTCCACCGGATCACCGGCAGCGTCGCGGACGAGGCGCTGTGGCAGGCCCTCGAACCGCAGATGGCGGGCCTCGATCATGCGGTGGTGAACGCCGGGATCGGTTCGGGCGGTCCGCTGACCAGCCTTTCATTGGCTGAATGGCGGCGGGTGATGGCGGTCAATCTGGACGGCGCGTTCATGACGCTGGCCTCCTCGCTCCGGGCGATGGGGGCGGGCGGCGGCAGCGCCGTGGTGGTGGCCTCGACCACCGGGATCAAGCCGGTCGCCGGGATCGGCCCCTACGGCGTCTCCAAGGCGGCGGTCGCGCACATGGCCCGCATCGCGGCGGTCGAGAACGCCGCCCGAGGCATCCGCGTCAATGCCATCGCGCCCGGCGGGGTCGACACCGCGATCTGGGAAGGATCGGAGGATTTCATCCGCTCGGTCGCCGCAATCGGGCGGGAGGCGACGCTGAAGGCGATGGCCAAGACCACGCCTTCGGGCCGCTTTGCCTCATCCGAAGAGATGGC
>DAIQNP010000338.1:0-2951 GCA_036788335.1 Erythrobacter sp. | reverse complement strand
GAAAGCGCTGCTCTGCCTCGGGCGCTTCGGTGTCGCCGAGGAACAGGATCCGCCGTCGCCCGAGCCGCGCAAGGTGGGCCGTCGCCCGCCGTCCGCCCGCGACATTGTCCGACCCGATGGCGCAATATTGGGCATCGGGAAATTCCGCCCCCCACACCACGAAGCGGTTGTCGCGCGCAGCCAGCGCGTTGAATTCATGGTGGAGCGAGGATTGCCCGATGAAAATCACGCCGGTCGCCCGGCTGGTGCTCATCGCATAGTCGAGATCGCCGCCCGCACTGGGCGACAGGTGGCTGATGAGCAAATCGGCGTTGCGGTCGCGCGCCGCCTCGGCAATTCCGGCCAGCAGTTCGAGGAAGAACGGGTCCGACACCCGGCTGTCGCGCGCCTGCGGGGCGGGGACGACCACCGCGATGGTCGCGTCCGCGCCGATCGGCCCGCTCGGCATCGAAGAGCGGAACTCGTAATCATGCGCACGGGCGATCTGCCAGATCTGCTGCTTGGTGCGCCGCTTGACCGAGGGGCTGTCGTTCAGCGCGCGGCTGACGGTGGAGATCGAGACCCCGGCTTCGCGCGCGATATCCTCAAGCGTGGCGCTGCGTTTGGTCTGGGTCGGGCTGACGGTCGAGATCGAAACCCCGGCTTCGCGGGCGATGTCCTCCAGCCGGGCGCTGCGGCGCGAAGCGCTGCGGTCGTCGTCAGCCATGCCGCCTCATCCCGCGTCCGCCAAGGCCCAGTAGCCGCTGCCGGGCAGCAGCCGCGTTGGCAGGGGTCCGGTGTCGCCGGGCGTGTCGCCGGTTGCCAGCACGCGCGCGGCGGCAAAGCGGGCAGGCGCGGTCCAGTCGCAGGCGCTGTCGCCGAGGTTGAAGGCACACAGCACCGCCTGCCCCTCGACCTCGCGGACGAAGGCGACAATGGCGTCGGGAGTATCGAGCAGGTGGTGATCGCCCGCCATCAGCGCAGGCAGGCGGCGGCGAAGGGCCAGCAGGGCGCGGGCATAGTGCATGGTCGAGGCACTGTCCGCCGCCTGCCGGTCGATGGCGAAGCTGGCGTGAGCCGGATCGAGCTTCAACCAGGTTCGGTTGGCCTGAGAGAACCCGGCTTGCGGCGCACCGGCCTGCCAGGGCAGCGGGGTGCGCGCGCCGTCGCGGCCCAGCGTGTGCGGCCAGTTGGCGATCGCTTCGGGATCGAGCAAGTCCTCGAACGCGACCTCGCCCTGCGGCAGGCCCAGCTCCTCGCCCTGATATATGATCGGGTTGCCCCGCAGGCTCAGCAGCAGCAGCAGGCCCAGCCGCGCGGCGCGGGCATGGTCGCCGTCCAGCGTCCAGCGGGTCACCGAGCGCGGAGCATCGTGGTTCGAGAACGCCCACGACGGCCAGCCTTCGCCTGGCTCGCCGCTCCACTGCGACAGGCTGGCGCGTACCAGCGGCGCGGTCAGGCGGGCGGCATAGAGGAAATCGAAATTGTAGGCCGAATCGAGCCGCTTGCCGCCTTCGGTGAACGCTTTCATCTCCGCCAGCGGCTCCGGCCCACCGACTTCGGCGACCGTGAACCGGCCGGGAAATTCGTCGATGGTCGCGCGGATGCGTTCGAGGAAGGCGGTGATATCGGGGTGCGACTGGTTGTAGCGCTTGACCTGCATGTCGAACGGGCGCGTCACCAGTTCCAGCGGCAAACCACTTGGTGGGTTGTCGCGCAGGTCCGGGTCGTGCATCGAAAAGTTGAGCGCATCCAGGCGGAAACCGTCGACCCCGCGCCCCAGCCAGAACCGCGCCACATCGAGCAGCGCATCCTGCACATCGCGGTTGTGGACGTTCAGATCGGGCTGGCTGGTGAGAAAATTGTGCAGGTAATACTGCTTGCGCGGCCCGTCCCACTGCCATGCCGATCCGCCGAACACCGATTGCCAGTTCGACGGCGGCGAGCCGTCGGGCTTGGGGTCGGCCCAGACATACCAGTCGGCCTTGGGATTGGTCCGGTCGCGGCGGCTTTCCGCAAACCACGCATGTTCGTCCGAGGTGTGCGAATAGACCTGATCGATGATCACCTTCAGCCCGAGACCGTGGGCCTTCTCGATGATCCGGTCGAAGTCCTCGAAAGTGCCGAAGCTGGGGTCGATCCCGCAGTAATCGGCCACGTCATAACCGAAATCGCGCATCGGCGAGGTGAAGAAAGGCGAAATCCAGATGCCGTCCACGCCAAGGTCGGCGATGTAATCCAGCCCTTCGACGATCCCGGCGAGATCGCCGATCCCGTCGCCATCGGTGTCGCGGAACGACCGCGGGTAGATCTGGTAGATCACCGCGCCGCGCCACCACGGCTGCGGGCTGTGCACAACAGGCGCGGAGGCGGTCAGGGCAGGCGCGCTACTCACGTGCTTCAATACTCCGCCTTGCACACGACAAACCCGGTCGCGGGGATGGTGATGCTGTATGTCCCCGCAGCAGCGCTGCTGGTCGGACAGGTGCCGGACAGCGACTGCCATGCGCGCGCCCGGCCATCAACCGGAAAGGCGAGGGTGCGCGGCGCAGTGGCCGTGTTGAAACCGATCACGACTTCGCCGCGATCATCGGGGTCGAGCCGCGAGAGCACCAGCGCGCTGCCGCCATCGGCGGTCTGGTGATCGGCGTGGCGGGTCAGTTGCGCGCCGCGCCGCAGCGCCGGTTCGGCCTGCCGCACCGCCGCCATCGCGGCGATGCTGCGATAGATCGGATGCGCGGGATCGAAATTGCTGTCCGCGACGCTGGCATCGGTCCCGGCGAGTGTGTTGTCGGTGTAGACCGCCGTCACGGAAGGGAACATCGTCTCGCGCGCGTCCTGATCATTGCCGTCCGACACGAAGCCTTGTTCATCGCCGTAATAGATCGTCGGCACCCCGCGCGAAAACATCATCAGTGCATGGCCCAGCGTGATACGGCTGACCAGCTCATCGTCGGTAATGTCGGAATTGG
>DAIQNP010000337.1:0-2960 GCA_036788335.1 Erythrobacter sp. | reverse complement strand
GATCAGCGGCCCGCCGCTATCGCCAAAACAGGCCTGTTGGCGCTGGGCACCGGCCGCACACAGCACCGATTTTGCGCGGTGATCGCGCGCATAATTGCGCCATTTGCGGCTGTTGGTGCAGGATGCGGCATCGCGCAATTCCAGCCGTGCGCCGCGCAGCACGTCGGGCCGAGCGCCGCGCACCAGTGCCGTGCGACCCCAGCCATAGGTATAGACCGGCGTTCCGACACGGATCGGGCGGCTGGCCAGCGGCTCCGGATCAATGCGGATACGGGCAATCGGCAGCACTTCGCTGCCGCGCTGGGCGCGACGCGGATCATATTGCACCAGCGCGATATCGAACGCGAAAGTGCCGGGATCATAGTCGGGATGCCGCAGCACACGCAGGATCGGATAGGTAAAGCCCTCGCGGCTTAATGGATCAGATAGGCCCAGCCGGATACGGTGCCCGCCAGTAATGATCGGCACGCCTTCATCGGTCAGGCAATGGGCCGCAGTCAGGATCCAGCCCTGCCGAACCACTGCTCCGCCGCACAGCACGCGCTGGCTGTCGTCAAGCCGGGCAGTGTTCAGCACCTGCGGCCGCCACAGCAGCGCCTGCCACGGCCTGCCTCCGGGTTCCACGGCAAACCCGTTAATGACCCGCAGCATCGTCCTGCAAAACCTGTCGCTATAGGTTTGCCCCCGAAATTCGACTGTGTTGACGCGGCAGACCTTGGTGATCGGTTCTGCGTCTGCGGTCTCTTGCGGTTCGGCCGATTGCTGCTGGGCCGCCGCTGCGTCTTCGGGCGTGAGATCGGGGCTGAAATCGGCCTGCGCCAGCATGAGCGGGTTGGCAGGGTCATTGAACGCCTGCTGGCCGAGAAACTGGCAGGCCTTGCCGCGTCCGCTGTCGCATTGCGGCCCGTAAAGCAGTTCGGCACGCGCCACGTCCTGCGCAAGGCGTGCGCCGCTCGCCAGTTCATCGGCGAGCACCTCGCACGCCGCGGCTGATCCTGCCAGACAGCCGAGGCTGAGGTAAGCTTCGGCCTCGGCTGTCTGAGGCGTATCGGCCAGACGCTGCTGTTCAAAGGCAAGATTGGCCGCAGGCACGCAGGCATCGGGCGTTCCTTCACGGCAAGTGAACCCCAACAGCGCCAGCGCAACACCCTTGTCCTGCAACGGGCCGATACCATTTGCCAGCATCTCACCAAGCGCGACACAGGCCGCAGCATCACCGCTGTCGCAGCGCATGGTAAGTGGCGGTTCTTCGCGGATCTGGGCTGCCATGGCGCAGCCAACCCCTGACAATTCGCAGGCGCGTTCAAGGAACGGCAAGGCGCCGGCACGGCGCGGCGCATCCTTGCCGTCCGTAAGTTCGTCCAGCCCCCGATCATAACACGCCAGCGCGTCTCCCGCATCGCAGCCAAGGCTGAGGTATTCTGCCGCCTGCAAGCCTGCATCAGGCATGATCAGTCGGCGCCAATGGGCCGCAGCGTCGCGGCAGGCCTGCTCGTCCGCGGCGCGGCACAGCCGATCAAGCAGCGCGCGGCCTTCATCCTGCTCGCCGCGGGTTTTGTCCGGTGCAATTAAGGATCGGGCGAGCGAGCGGCAGGAAGCCGACCAGCCCTGTTCACAAGTGGTGCGGCGCAACGCTTCGGCGCCTTGCGGATCAGGGGCGGCCAGCACGCCTTGGGCAAGTTCATCGGCATGGGCATCGCAGGCTTCGAGCAAACCCAGCCGGCAGGCGCGGCGCACGAACAGCGCGCCCATTTCCTTATCTGTCAGGTCAGAAAGGGTCGCCAGCAACCCCCCAAGCCGGAAGCAGCCCATGGCATCTGCCCCATCGCACGCCTGACGATACAGCAGTTCGGCAATCGGGCGATTGGCCGGGCGGCCCTGCCCCATTGCAAAGGCCAGCCCGAACTCGCGGCACGCAGCGAAGTCTCCCTCATCGCAGGCGGCCTCAGAGGCATTGGCGGCGGCCTCCTCGGTTGCTTGCTGATCGGCCGGCTTGTCGGTGTCAGGAAAGTCAGTGCCGGATTCCGGATAAGTGCGCGGGATCGGGCTTTGCGCCGCTGCCGTGGCTGCAAACGCGAGGAGAAACGACAATGCGGCCAGAAAATTGACGATCCTTGCCATCATCCATCCCTCTTCCCCGGAGAAATGCGCCTTTCGCAAAGCCCTGTCAAACCCGGCAGGATTGCGCATCGCCTCTTGTAACAAGGCAAGTCAGGGCGTTAAGCACAAGCCGCGCCGCCGCGATGGCGAGGAGAACCATGGATGAGCTCCCTACCAATTGACCGGTGGCAACCGCACCTTGGGCTTGGCATTACCGGCCACCGCAGCACCAATCCCGCCTTTGCCGCCAATGCCGCCGCCATTGGCACCGCCCTGGCAGAGCTGTTCGCCCGCATCGCCGCGATCGAGGCCGAATTGCCCGGCGAACGCGCGCCCATCCGGCTGCACAGCCTGCTGGTGGACGGAACCGACCAGATTGCAGCGGAACTGGCGCTGGCGCGAAAGTGGGATCTGGTTGTCCCTTTGCCGTTCGGTGCCGATCTCAACCTGGCAATCAATGCGCGCCCGAAAACGGCAACCGATGCAACCGCGCTGTGCCGGGGCAAAGCGGTCGCAGACGCTGAGGTAGCCGCCCGCGCCGCTGCCATCCGCGCGATCACTGCGCGTGCGCACCTGTTTGAAATTGCCGATCGCGACGCCGAAATCGAACAACACTGGCTGGCCGTCCTCGCCAATCCGGAAGATCGCGCCGCGGCCCGCGCCTTTGATGCGCTGTGTTCGGAAAATGTCGCGCTGGCGGGCCGTGTGATGATCGAGCGCACCGATCTGGTCATCGCGGTGTGGGATGGCATGGCGACCAATCTGCCGGGCGGCACCGGCCATACTGTGGCAGCGGCGCTGGCATTGGGGACGCCGGTGCTGATCATTGATCCGGCAGCGCCAGGGTGCTGGTCAATCCA
>DAIQNP010000336.1:0-2961 GCA_036788335.1 Erythrobacter sp. | reverse complement strand
ATATGCATCGCAGCAACCGTCATCTTTTGGCTGCCACAATGAGTCCTGAGCCTAGATAGCTGATCGGCGGCGCGGTGCATACAATGCGCTATGGCGCACGATATCGCGTAGCGCAGCCGACAACGCGCTATACATACCCGTCGCCGCAACCTAACACCTTACGCTGCAATATGGGATCTTCGAGATGAGCCACGGCATGCGCCGTTCAGTCCTGGATGGTGCCCTCTGGATGGGGACAGCGCGGATCGTCGTCAATTTGATCGCGTTTGCCAGTACCATCATCCTTGCCCGGCTGTTGACGCCAGCGGATTTCGGGCTGGTCGCTATCGCAATTGCGGCGGCGGCGGTTCTCGGATCGGCTTCAGAGCTTTCGCTGACTCAGGCCCTGATCAAGTTCGACGACCCATCTGATGACGACTATCATTCAGCATGGACGCTCAACCTGCTGCGCGCTGGGGTGCTCTGCATCGTACTGCTCGCGCTGGCACCCGCGCTGGCATCGGCCTATTCGGAGCCACGCCTATTGGCCGTCATGGCGGTGGTCGCGATTACGGTTGCGATCCGTGCGCTAGAAAACCCCCGCATCGTGACGTTTCGCCGGGCTCTCGATTTCCGGCCTGACTTTCAGTTTGACGTGGCAGAGAAACTGGCCGCTTTCGTGATTGCTGTGGCCCTTGCCATCGCCCTTCGGTCATACTGGGCGCTGATATTGGGCACGCTTGCCGGGACTTTAGCCAGGGTCATCCTAACGTATGCCAAGATGCCTTATCGACCGCGCTTGCGGATGACCAGCTGGCGAGCCCTGATTTCTTTCTCAATCTGGCTTACGCTGGCCGAATTGGTCAAAACCATCAACCAGAAGGCCGTGCCGCTGATCGCGGGTGCGTTCCTGCCGACTGGCGCGGTGGGGCAATATTCGCTCGGTGATCGCGTGGCATCAGTGCCGGTACGCGAATCGGTCGGCGCGTTGCAGGCCACCCTATTTCCGGCCCTTTCCCGCATGGCAGACGATCTGCCGCGAATCCGCGCAGCCTATGTCCGCGCCCAGGCGATGACCAGCCTGTTTGCCGTGCCGATGGGCTTCGGGCTGGCTGCGCTCGCAGAACCGTTGGTGCTGGTCCTAATCGGGGCAAAGTGGCTGCCCGCGGTCCCGGTCATTCAGGCGGTGGCGATCGCAAGTTCCATCATGGCGATCCAGAACGTGCTGCCGCTGGCCATGGCGACCGGCAACACGCGCGACGTGCTCAACCGCAACCTGCGGGCCTTCATGGTGCAAATGCCGATGATCGTCGCCGGTCTGGTGATCGGTCGCGACAGCGCCATCGGCGGGCTGGCCGGCCTGTCGATCGCGGTGGTCCTGTCTACTGCAGCCAATACGCTTCTCAATCTCCTGCTGGTACACAAGCTGGTAGCCAGTCCGCTTCGAGAGCAGGTGGCGTTGGCGGCGCGGCCAATGATCGCGTCGACGATCATGTTCGCCTTGCTGATAAGCATGGGCGATTATTTGACCGGTTTCTTTGGCGAAACAGCCTCGATTCTGAGTCTTGCGGTATTGGTTGGCACCGGCGTTTTGGTGTTTGGCGCTTCACTTTTCATACTCCACGCCGTATTTGGCGGCCCGGACAGTGCGGAGCGGGACTTAACGGGAATTGTCCAATCACGCTTGCGCAAAACCGGCGCCGCGGATCGAAATCTCAATGACCGCCAGACCGGAGAACAATAAATCGATGGCCTCTGCAGACAATCTCGATATCGTTTAGGATCTGACAAGCGATGCTCAAGTGGCTGCCGCCCGCAATACTTTGACGTCCAGTTGTAGATCGTCGCTTCTGGGGGCTTGTGCGAACGCTCTTGGTCGATCACGCGGCGGCTTTACGCGCAAAATCCACGCCCACTACGAAAAAGCAAGGAGTGCCTATCGGCTTCATCCTGACCAGCGGTGAGTCATCCGATTATACCGCTGCCGAACCGCTGATTGCACTACCATTGCCCAAACCCATTGCGCTGCTTGCAGACAAAGGCTACGACGGTGATCGCTTCCGGAAGAGCCTGCTCATCCGGGGTATTTTGCGGATCATTGCGCCCCGCTCGAACCGTAAAGTGCCCCGACATCCCGACTATCGCCGATATCGGGACCGCAACCGCGTCGAGGGCATATTCGGAAATCTCAAGCAACAGCGCCGTATCGCCACCCGCTACGAAAAGACTGTATTATGGTTCGAAAGCTTCCTCAAGCTCGCCGCCGCCCGCCTATGGCTCAAGTCTTTTGACAACACGGCCCGGGCATTGGTCGGGTGGCGCTTTCTTGCACCGTTACGTGCCCTAGCGAATTTTCGACTTACGGGCTTGTCGAATTAAGCCGCTCGGCCAACCGCAAGGCAAGCGCCATGATGGTAAGCGTTGGATTGACATGCCCCCCTGAGGGGAAAACACTACCCCCGACGATCGAAAGGTTGGCCGACCCATGAAGCTTCAGGTTTGGGTCCACAACGCCGCCTGTTGAATCGATGCTCATCAGAGTCCCGCCAAGATGATGCAAGCTGTCTCGCATGGGGCGCGCCCTGGTTGTTTCGTTGTCAGTTAAAGGCTCAAAGCGACCCAGATTGTCGCTGGCCAGCGACTTGGAAAAAAGCTCCGAAACTTTACTTGCCGTTCGTAGCTCAAGATCATGAATCATCCAATGAACCGATGCGCTGCGCTGTCCATTCGCATCAACGTGCCGCCCCAAGGAAATCCGGTTATCTTGATCGACGATCTGCTCAATGCTTAATTCGACACTAATCTTGGGGTTAACATAAAACACTTCTCGGCCATTTATCCGGCTTAGAATTTTTGACGAATTATTGATATAATCGAGCTTCCCACTGGCCCGATAGACAATACATGCCGATCCGGCCAGAAGCCGATCTGTCAACGGCGGAGTAAAATTCGTCCATTGGGCGGCGCAAAACCAGGCCAGTT
>DAIQNP010000335.1:0-2991 GCA_036788335.1 Erythrobacter sp. | reverse complement strand
CGAAGCGGAACTATTGCGGATTGCCAGGCCGTTGTTCCAGTGCCGCGATCAGCCGATCGAGCGACTCGCCCTGCCTGAGGTTCATGTCGCGCTGCGGGAAGGGAATTTCGATCCCGTGTTCCTTGAAAAGCCACCACAGGTTCTTGAGCACTTCGCTGCGGACATTGCCCACGCCCTCTTCCGGATCGGTGATCCAGCAATGGATGGTGAAATTGACCGAGCTGTCGCCGTATTCGTTCATCCACGCCGTCGGCGGCGGGGTGTCGAGCACACGCCTGGCCTTGCGGGCTGCCTCCAGCATCAGTTCTTCGGCGAGCTTCATGTCGGCGTTGTAGCTGACCCCGACATTAACCTGAATCCGGACGTTCTTCGACGAATAGGACCAGTTCTCGACCTGATTGATCATCAGGTTTTCGTTCGGGATCAGATATTCGCGCTCGTCACGGGTGGTGACCGAGACCGCGCGGATGCCGATCTTGCGGATCTGTCCGAAGGTCTGACGGCCTGCCTGATCGGCCACCGCGATCACGTCGCCGGGCTTGATCGACTTGTCGAGCAGCAGGATGATCCCGGAAATCAGGTTGCCGAAGGTCTTCTGCAAACCGAAACCGATGGCAAGTCCGAACGCGCCCGAAAACACCGCCAGCGCGGTCAGATCGACTCCGAGCACGTCGACGCCCACCATGAAGGCGAGGATCCAGATCGCGATGGTGAGGATCTTCTCGGCCAGCACCTGCTGCGTGCTGTCGAGCCGGGTCATGCGCCCCAGCACCTTGCGGCTGAATCGGGTGGCGAGCCAGGCGAACAGGATGACCGCCACGATCGTCACCACCACGAACATCACGTCGAACAACGACACCCGGATGCTGCCGACTTCGAGCGCGAGGGTATCGAGCCGATCGGCGACCCCCCCGAGCGCGCGGCTCTGTTCGGTGATTCCAGCGCGCGCGCCGTCGGAGACGCTGATGATCTCGTCGGGGGTGGGTGAGGGGGAGGGGGTGTCCGTAGGGGTCGGGATCACGGCTTCGGGCGAAGCGGCAGGTTCGGGCGAAGCGTCGTCGTCGTCGGGGCCGGGGACGGTCGGCGCGCTCATGCCGGGTCCAGCCGCGCCAGCGCCTGCGCCAGATCGGCGATCAGATCGTCGGTGTCCTCCAGCCCGATCGACAGCCGGATCGCCGGGCGCGTGGCGGCGGGCGAAGGCATCACGCTGCGGAAATCGCGCGGCGCGATCGGCAGCGCGAGGCTTTCGTAGCCGCCCCAGCTGTAGCCGATCCCGAACAGTTCGAGCGCATCGGCAACCTGTGCGCAGGCACCCGGCGTCTCGTTCGCCAGCACGAAGCTGAACAGCCCGCAGCCGCCGGTAAAGTCGCGCTGCCACAAGGCATGGCCGGGGTCGGACGGCAGCAGCGGGCACAGCACCCGCGCGACCTGCGGCTGTTTTTCGAGCCAGGTCGCGATCCTCAGCGCGCTTGCGGTCTGAGCTTCCAGCCGGATGCCCATTGTTCGCAGACCCCGCGCCGCCAGCGCGGCATCGTCGGGCGAGACCACCTGACCCAGGTCCTGTGCAGTGCGGCGCAGTGCGCGATACCAACGTTCGCCCGCGCTCGCCGCGCCCATCATCAGGTCGGAATGCCCGCCGACATGCTTCGACAGGCTCATCATGGTGATATCGCAGCCATGCGCCAGCGCGGCAAAGCCCAGCGGGCTGGCCCAGGTGTTATCGATGATGCTGACCGCGCCCTGTTCGCGCGCGATCGCGGCCAACGCCGGGATGTCACAGACCTCGAAGGTGAGGCTGCCGGGATTTTCCAGCCACACCGCCTGCGCGGGCCGATCGAATGCCGCGCGGAAGGCATCGAGGTCGCAGGGGTCGAAGAAGGCGCTCTCCACCCCCATGCGCCCGAGCAACCCGGTGGCCATGCTGCGCGAAGGGTCATAGGCATTGTCGGCCATCAGCAGCCGGTCGCCGGGTTTGAGCACCGCGAGCAGGCACCCGGCAATCGCCGCCACGCCGCTGGGATAGAGCACTGTCCCCGCCGCTCCCTTTTCGATCCCGGTCAGCGCTTCGGCCAGCGCCCACTGCGTCGGCGCGCCGCGGCGGCCGTAGAAGAACTGCCCGTCGGCGTTGTTCCCGCCCGCCGCACGGCGATACGCGTCGCAGGCGTAAAGGTGGGTCGAGCCGCGCCACACCGGCGGATTGACCACCGGCCCGGTCCATTCGGCCCGCCGTCCACCGCGCACCAGCCGGGTGCGCGGGGCGCGATCCGTGTCGTCGCCGCCGCTCACTGCGCCGGACCTACGGCCTTTGGCGTTTCCGGGTCCGCGCCCCATTCCATCCAGCTGCCGTCATACAGCGCGGTGTCGGAGATGCCGATCAGGTGGAGCGCGAACAGCAGCACGCTCGCGGTGATCCCGCTGCCGCAGGTGCCGGTGACGGGGCGGTCGAGATCGACTCCGGCGGATTCGAACACGGCCCGCAAGTCCGCCGGGGATTTGAAGGTGCCGTCGGGGGCGAACAGACTGTTGTAGGGGACGTTCAGGCTGCCCGGAATGCGGCCGTTGGCGCCGCCATGCACCGGATCGTCGCCAGCACCGAACACCCGCTCGGCGCTGCGGGCATCGACGACCTGTTCGCGCTTGGTGTCGATATTGGCGAGCATGTCGGCCTTGCTTCGCACCCGCGTGGGCGAGGCGAGCGTGGCAGGGTCGGCAGGGGCGGAGTTGGCGGTCGGGGCCGGACCGCTTTCCAGTGCCCGGCCTTCGGCGCGCCACTTTGCCAGCCCGCCGTCGAGAATTGCCACCCTTGCGCGTCCGCTCGCGGTCAGCATGAACCACGCGCGCGCTGCGGTGCGGATGTCGCTGTCGTCGTAGAGGATGATTGCGTCGTCCGCGCTCACGTCCAACTCAGCCAGCCGCGCGGCGAGTTGTTCCGGGCGCGGCAGGGCTTGCGGGACCGGGCTCTGCGCGTCGACCAGGCTCGCCAGATCCATA
>DAIQNP010000334.1:0-2995 GCA_036788335.1 Erythrobacter sp. | reverse complement strand
AGCGAAGCCCTTTAGCGATTTCAGAAGCTGACTTGCGCTTTCGTCCCTCGCTATGACCAAACTCCGTCTTCCCGGGCTTGACCCGGGACCCCGCTTTCTTGCGGAGCGCGTAATCACAAGAAGGCAGCGGGGCCCCGGATCAGGTCCGGGAAGACGTGGATGGTAGGCGAAAAAGACTCACCCCCGCCCCAGCTTCTCCAGCTTGGCGCGCAGCGCGGCTTCGTCGAACGGCTTGACGATGTAATCGTCGGCGCCCGCCGAAATGCCTTCGTGGATGTCCTTGGCCTCGCCGTTGGAGGTGCAGAACACCACCACCGGTTCCTTGGGCGTGGGGATGGCGCGCAGTTTGGCGACGAACTCGATCCCGTCCATTTCGGGCATGTTCCAGTCGGTCAGCACCAGATCGGGCATGGCCTGCTTGCAACGCGCCAGCGCTTCCTCGCCGTTTTCGGCCTCGATCGCGACATAGCCGAGGCTGCGCGCGATTTTCGACGAGACCTTCCGGATCACCCGGCTGTCATCGACGATCAGGCAGGTGCGCGCGGTCGCAGGCGGGACGTGGTGCCCGGCATAGCGGTCGCGCATGACCTTGGCGGCGGCGACGATCGAATCGGTGTCGCCCGGCGGCGGCGCAGGCGCACGCGATGCGAGATCGGATTGCGGTTCGGCTGCGGGCGCATCGGCGGGCGCGGCTGCGCTCTCACCCGCTTCAAGCTCGCCCTCAAGCTCAGCCTGATTCTGGGCCAGCTTCTCGGCCAGCGTGCGGCCTTCCATCGCAGCCCGGCGATGCGGACTGGTGGTCCGCTTGATCAGATTCTGAATGGCTCTAGCTCCCCTGCATGGGCGCGATAACCGGCATCGAAGCCGTTCGCGCCGAATTGATCGGCATAGGCCGCGGCATAGGGGTCGGCGGCCTCTGGCACGCCGGCACCCTCGCCCGGGGTCATGCGGATATGGAGATAGGGCATCCAGACATCGCCGAATTCGGCCTTCTGGTACCACACGTCGAGCACATCATAGCTGGCCCAAATCCCGTCGGGTTCGCGCAGGCGAATGCCCTCGCCGATCCGCGGTACCGCGGCAAAGCGGATGCGGGACTGGGTCTGATGCGTTTCGTTCTGTATTTCGATTTCGATCACGATGGGGCGCCTCTGGTCACGCTCCGAAGTGATAAGTCGCAAATGCTTTATGATTTACCAACGCCGCTCCAGACTGCGGTGAGTTGCGGCAGGCTGTGGCTGCTATGTGCCAGGCTCCGCCGGTTTCGCCGCCGCAGGGGTTTTCGCGGCCGGTTTTTTGGCTGCGGGTTTCTTGGCCGCTGCCTTCTTCGCCGGAGCCTTCTTGGCCGCTGCCTTCTTCGCCGGAGCTTTCTTGGGCGCAGCTTTCTTGGGCGCTGCCTTCTTCTTGCCCTTCTTGGCCGGCGGTCCCTTGGCGATGCGCGCGTCGATCAGTTCGATCGCCACGGCCAGCGTCACATCCTCGGGCTTCATGTCCTTGGCGATGGTGGCGTTGGTGCTGCCGTCGGTGACATAGGGGCCATAGCGGCCCGGCATCACCTTGATCTCGCCCCCGCTGGTGGGGTGCGCGCCGAGCGTGGCGATGGGTTCCGCTGCAGCGCGGGTGCCGCCGCGATTGGCGGCGGCCTGTGCGAGCAGGTCGACCGCGCGGTTCATCCCCACCTCGAACACCTCGCGGGTATTGCCGAGCTTGCCGTATTTACCGTCGTGGCGAAGGTATGGGCCGTAACGCCCGATATTGGCTTCGATGTCCTGGCCCGTATCGGGGTGTGCGCCGACGATGCGCGGCAGTTCGAGCAGCTTGACCGCCCAGTCGAGATCGAAATCGTCAAGGTCCTTGGGGATGCTGGCGCGCTTGGCGTCCTTGCCTTCGCCCATCTGGACATAGGGGCCGAAACGCCCGGTCTTGCGGTGAATATCCTCGCCGGTTTCGGGGTGCTGCCCCATCACGCCGTCATCCGCGCCGTCCGCGCCCTCGCCGCCCGGCTGGGCGAAGCGGCGGGTGAACTTGCATTCGGGGGAGTTCACGCAGGCGACGAAGGCGCCGAACTTGCCGCCGCGCAGGGACAGGCGCCCATCGGGGCGGCCTTCGCTGGCGCACAGCGGGCAGGCGCGTGGATCGCTGCCGTCTTCGCGCGGCGGGAACAGGAAGTCGGAGAGATATTCGTCCAATGCCTCGGTCACTTCCGAGGGGAGCTTCTCCATCACCTCGTCGGCCTTGGGCTTGAAGTCCTTCCAGAAGCGGGCGAGCACTGCCTTGTAATCCTCGCGCCCGTCGGAGACGACATCGAGTTCGTCCTCCATCCCGGCGGTGAAATCATAGGCGACATAGGTGGGGAAGAAGCGTTCGAGGAAGGCGGTCAGCAACCGGCCGGATTCCTCGGCGAAGAAACGGTTCTTCTCCATCCGCACATAGGCCCGGTCGCGCAGGGTCTGGATGGTCGAGGCATAGGTCGAAGGCCGACCAATGCCGAGCTCCTCAAGCCGCTTGACCAGCGACGCTTCGGAGAAACGCGGCGGCGGCTGGGTGAAATGCTGGGTCGCATCGACGGCGCGCTTGGCGGGCGCGTCCCCGGCCTTCATCACCGGCAGCAGGCTGCCGTCCTCATCATCGCTGTCGTCGAAGCTTTCCTGATAGACCGCAAGGAAGCCGGGGAAGCGGACCACCTGCCCCGTCGCGCGCAATTCGTGCTGGCCGGTCGCATCGCGCAAGGTGACGGTGGTGCGTTCCAATTGCGCGGTTGCCATCTGGCTCGCCATCGCGCGTTTGAATATCAGGTCATAGAGCTTGCCCTCGTCACCCGTGCCGACGCGCTCGCGGGTGAAATCGGTCGGGCGGATCGCTTCGTGCGCTTCCTGCGCGTTCTTGGCCTTGGTGCTGTAAAAGCGCGGTTTTTCCGGGCGATAGTCTTCGCTGAAACGCGCCGCGATGGCATCGCGCGCGGCCATAATGGCGCTCATGTCCATCTGAACGCCGT
>DAIQNP010000333.1:570-3004 GCA_036788335.1 Erythrobacter sp. | reverse complement strand
CAAGCCCCGTGTCAAGCACGGGGCGACGACTGAGAAGGTGTCAGAAAGCCACCCAACATCAGCCATAAGCGGCCATATCCGCCATTCCTGAAACCTGCCGGTCCGCGAATGGTTGCTTTGTCGAAATACCCTGCTTTGTCGCCCGTGCCTGACACGGGCTTGGCTAACTTGCGCGTTGGCGCAGAAGAAGAAGAGCCAAGCCCCGGATCAAGTCCGGGGCGACGGGATGGCCTAGACCCGCTCCAGCCCCTCAACCACTGTCCCCGCCGCCAGCCATGCCTGTTCGGCTGCGTCGAGCGCATCTCCGGCCTTGGCGCGGCTCGCCAGCAGGCTTTGCAGCCTGTCATTGTCCACGTCGGGTTTGCCGCTGCTCACGCTGAGAATCTCGGCATCGAGCCGTTCTACCTCGGCAGTCGCACGCGCCAGCACCTTTTCCGCCTTATCCAGTTCCGACTGGGCAAAGCGCGCCTGCGCCATCGTCTTTGCGCCGCTTGGCTTGGCGGCTGCGCTGCTCCCCTTGGCCGCCTCGCCCTTGGGCTTCCGGCCGAGGATGAAGTCGATGTAATCATCCATGCTGCCCGGATATTCGCGCGCGGTGCCGCCGTCGACCAGCACCAGCCGGTCGGCGGTCAGTTCGACCATATGGCGATCGTGGCTGATGAGGATGACCGCGCCGGTATAGGTGTTGAGCGCCTGGATCAGCGCCTCGCGCGCGTCGACATCCAAGTGGTTGGTCGGCTCATCGAGGATCAGCAGGTGCGGCGCGTCGCGGGTGATCAGCGCCAGCGCCAGCCGCGCGCGTTCGCCGCCCGACAGCTTGTCGACCCGCTGGTTCGCGCGCGGGCCGGAAAAGCCGAAACGCCCCAATTGCGCGCGCACCGCGCCCTGCGCCTGTCCGTCCATCGCGCGGTTCATCAGGTCGAGCGGGGTGTCCTCGCCCGCCAGCTCTTCGACCTGGTACTGGGTGAAATAGCCGACCTTGAGCTTGCCCGGCGCGTTGACCGCGCCTTCGGCCGGCATCAGCTGCGAGGCGAGCAGGCGCGCCAGAGTGGTCTTGCCATTGCCGTTGCGGCCCAGCAGCGCGATGCGGTCATCGGCCTCGATCCGGAAATTGAGCCTTTTCAGGATCGGCGGCGCCTCGCCGTAACCGACCGCCGCCTGTTCCAGCGTGATCATCGGCGATTTCATCTCGGCCGGATCGGGGAAATCGAAGCTCAGCGTCGGATCTTCCATCAGCGCGGCGATGGGCTGCATCTTGGCCAGCATCTTCGCACGCGATTGCGCCTGCTTGGCGGTCGAGGCGCGGGCCGAGTTGCGCGCGACATAGTCCTGCAACCGCGCGCGCTGTGCATCCTGCGATGCCTTGGCCGAAGCCAGCTGCGCAGCGCGTTCGGCTCGCTGCTTTTCGAAGGCGTCATAGCCGCCGGGATAGAGCGTCAACTGCCCGCCTTGCAGGTGCAGGATGTGATCGACCACCTTGTTGAGCAGGTCGCGTTCGTGGCTGATCACCACCAGCGTGGCCGGGTAGGACTTGAGGAAATTCTCCAGCCACAGCGTCGCTTCCAAGTCGAGGTGGTTGCTGGGTTCGTCGAGCAGCAGGATGTCGGGCTCGGAAAACAGCAGCGCGCCCAGCGCAATCCGCATTTTCCACCCGCCCGAAAAGCTGTCGACCGGGCGCTGCTGCATTTCCTCGTCAAAGCCGAGGCCGTTGAGGATCTTGGCGGCGCGGGCCGGGGCGGAATAGGCGTCGATGGCGAGCAGGCGTTCGTGGACATCGCCCATGCGGTCCATGTCGGTGCAGGTTTCCAGCTCCGCCAGCAATTCGGCGCGTTCGGTGGCGGCGGCGAGCACCACCTGTTCGGGGGTCATGCTTCCGCTGGGCGCTTCCTGCGCGATATAGCCGATGCGGGCGCGCGATGGTTTGCTGATTTCGCCGTCGTCGGGCTCGATCTCACCGATCAGCGCCTTCATCAGCGTGGATTTGCCCGCGCCGTTGCGGCCGATCAGCCCGACGCGCGCGCCCACCGGCACAGTCGCGCTGGCGCGTTCGAGAATGGCCCGGCCGCCAAGCCGCACTGTGACACCGTCGATGGTAAGCATGGGCGCGCCTGTAACAGCCTATCGCCGCGCGCCCAAAGGAAATCCCGCATTGCAGCAAATGCGGCTAGGGTCCGAAGCGGATTGGGGCGTCTCCGGCCTGCCAGGGCGTGAATTTGGGCATGACAGCCATGAACAGTTTCGAAGCAAGATGCCTTTCGAGCCATTCCTGCAGATGCGGCAGTCCCTGCGCATCGAACCAGTCGCGATCAGTGTTGGCGAATTGCCGGACGAACGGAAACAGCGCGATATCGGCAAGGGTGGGGCGATCACCGATCAGATAGGCGCTCATGCCGAGCCGCGCATCGAGATCAAGCAACACCGACAAGCCATGCGT
>DAIQNP010000333.1:0-560 GCA_036788335.1 Erythrobacter sp. | reverse complement strand
CCAGATGGTGCTTGAACGGCCCGTCATTGCGCGAAATTAGCGCCGCATCATCGCCAGCCAGCCAGCCTTCGGGGTCGTTCTGCGCCAAGGCCCAGCGCATGATCGCAAGGCTTTCGTCCACCACGGTTCCGTCCGGCAGCACCAGCACCGGCACAGTCGCCTTGGGGGAGGCTTCGCGCAACTCCGGCGGCTTGGCGGAGAGCTTGATCTCGCGCAATTCCACCGCGACCCGCGCCACCCACAGCGCCATACGCGCCCGCATCGCATAGGGGCAGCGGCGGAAGGAGTAGAGGATGGGCAGTCCGGTCATTCTTTCGGATGACGCACCGCGCCCACATGCAGTTCCCCGCGCGCCTTGGCCAAAGCCTCCTGCCGCTGGCGTTCGGCGTATCCGGCGCGCTGCTCGGGCGTGCGTTCGGCGATGCAGGCGGGGCAGCTCACCCCGTCCTCGTAGTCTGGGTGGGCGAGTGCGGCGGCATCGAGCGGGCGGCGGCAGGCGCGGCATAGCTGGAAGGTGCCTTGGGCGAGCCCGTGGCGCACTGTCACCCGTTCATCGAAGA
>DAIQNP010000332.1:0-3007 GCA_036788335.1 Erythrobacter sp. | reverse complement strand
GCGCTGACGCTGCTATCGGCCCCGTCCGGTGCCGAGGCCGCCGCCGCCACTGCCGCCGCTTGTGCAGGCGAGAGCAGGAAGGTCGGGTGGGCGGTGAACACCGCGTGCAATTGCGGGCGCTGCCAGCGCGCCTGAAACGCAGCGAAATCCTCCGCGTCCGTGTCGAGCGTCTCGGTCACCCGCTCCGGTTCGACCAGTGCGCGCAGGCGATTGGCGCGGCTTTTCAGCCCTTCGCCTTCGAGCGCGGCCACCATCGCGCCGACCTCGGCCAGCGACAGCTCCCCGTTTTCGAGCGCGCGCGACAGGTCGAGCGAGAGCTGGAACACCGGGTTGAACAGCGGCGTTTCCTGCGTGCGCAGGTGCAGTTCGCCCAGCCGGCGGTCGCAATCGGCAACTGTCTTCATGCGGCGACTCCGTGCTCGGCGGCAAAGGCGGCGGCCGCGCCGAACAAGCCGGGCTGGGGATGGACGATCAGCTTGACCGGGATACCCGCCATCATGCTTTCGAACCGGCCCTTCGCCTTGAACCTTTCGGCAAAGCCCGACGCAAGCAGGGTTTCGCGGATGCGGTAGCCGAGCCCGCCAGCGATCACCACGCCCGCAAACCCGCCCTGCGCCAGCGCGATGTCGCCCGCGACCGAGCCCAGCGAGAGGCAGAAGCGGTCGATCGCGGCGGCAGCGAGGCTGTCTTCGCCGCTGCCGCCGCGCGTCCAGATTTCGACCGCGTCGCATTCGGCCACGGTGCGATGCTCCATCGCGGCAAGCGCCTGGTAGATGTCGACGATTCCGGGGCCGCCCACCACCCGTTCGACCGAGACACGGTTGTGGCGGCGGCGCAGCCGGGCGAGGATCGCATCCTCGATGGTGTCGAGCGGCGCAAAGTCGATATGCCCGCCCTCGGTCGCCTGCACCCGGTACTGGCTGCCTTTGCGATACAGTTGCGCAACGCCCAGCCCGGTGCCGGGGCCGATTACGCTGATCGTCCCGTCATCGGCCAGGGGCTTGTCCGGTCCGGCAAGATGCAGGAACTGGCCCGCGTCCGCCCGCGCCACCGCATGGGCGACGGCGGCGAAATCGTTGACCAGCGTGTAGCGCTCCACCCCCAGCTTGCTGGCGATCAGGCCGGGGCGAATGATCCACGGATTGTTGGTAAAGCGGATCACCGGATTAAGGTTGCCGGGGCTGCCGACAGGACCGGCAATCGCCATGCTGACCGCGCCCGGCAGCGTCCCGCCACGAATCTCGCGGAAATGTTCCCACGCGGTCTGGAAGCTTGCGTGATCGGCGGTGTGCAGCGTTTCGGGCTCGCCGAGGCTGATCGCGCCGTCATCGCCCACGCAGGCGATGGCAAAGCGCGCATGGGTGCCGCCGATGTCGACCGCTACCAGCTCGTCCATAGCCCACTCCCCGTCGGTTTCATTCGTCGGGCAGGCTCTAGCAGGCGGCGCGCAGGAATCCCACGCGCCGCATACTTATTCAAATCAGGCCGCTTTACCCGGCCGTGACGCCCATTTCGGTCAACAGCCGCTGCGCACCGTCGACCTTGTCCATCGTCCACAGCATGAAGCGGCTGTCGACATGGATGGTGCGGTTGATCGCCGGATCGTACATCCAGTCCGACACCACGCCCTCGATCGTGCCGTCGAACGCCAGCCCGACGAATTCGCCGCGCGCGTTCAGCGTCGAGGAACCCGAATTGCCGTTGGTGATGTCCACGGTGGAGAGGAAATCGACCGGCAGCGTTCCGAGTTCGGGCGCGATGTACCGGCCGTAATCCTTGGCCTTGATCAGCTCCACCATCTTGTCCGGCGCATCGAATTCGCCGCGCCCGGTGTGCTTGGCGACGATGCCCTCGGCGGTGGTGAACGGGGTCCAGACCTGCCCGTCGACCGCCTTGCCGGTGACCTTGCCATAGGTGAAGCGCAGCGATCCGTTGGCGTCGGGGTACATGGTCCTGCCCTGACTTTCGGCATAGGCGAGCCGGGCTTCCATCACCGAAGAACGGGCCTTCTGCAAATCGCCCGAGCGGGCCTTGTCGGCGGCCTCGCGCGCCATCGTCTCGTCATAGGTGGCGACCGCGAGCCGGATGAAGGGATCCTGCGAAGCCCTGAACGCCGCGACCGGCTGGTTCAACCATTCGAGCCGCCTGGCAGTGTCGCCGAGTTCGGTGGCGGTGTAGAACGAGGCAAGATCGCGGCCCTCGAGCGACGCATCGAAGCTGGTCACCCGTTCCTCGGCGGCCAGCGTGCGGTAATCCTCGAGCGCGGCTTCCCACAGTCCGCGGTCGATCTCGGGCAGATAGCGCCGCTCGATCCGCTGGAGCGACTGGGTGGCAAAGGCGCGGTCGCGTTCCTGGTAGCCAGGCTCGCGGTCGCTGTCGGGCTTGGCCTGCTCGTTGGCCCAGCGGTAGAGCAACCGCGCGGCGCTGTAGAGCTGGCCGCGATTGGTCAGGCCGCGTCGCGCATCGGCAAGCGCCTCGGCATTGGTTTGCGCGACCAGCCGGTCGAGTTCGGCGAGCGCAGCGCCATACCTGGCGGTGCGCTCCGGGTCCGCCGCGATCCAGCTGCGGAAGGCCGCTTCCTCGGCCGCCTTCTTCTCGATCAGCGAGATGGCGTCCGCCCCGGCGAGCTGCCCGGCGATCTTCTTCTCGTAATTCTCCACCCCCTGCAAGGTCGCGGTATAGGCGATGGTCGCCGCCTGATCGCCTGCGGTGAGCGCGTCGATCCGGTCGCCGTATTCCGTCAGCATCGCCTGCTGGTAGGGGTAGAGTTCCTCGTAATAGAACCGCGCTTCTTCCGCGGTGCGCAGGCGTTCGGTGGTGCCGGGGAAGCCCGCGACCATGATGAAGTCGCCGTCCTTCACGCCCTCCTTGGCGATGGGGAGAAAGGCCTTGGGCTGGAACGGCACGTTGTCCTTGCTGAACGCCGCCGACGAGCCATCGGGGGCGACGTAAGCGCGGTAGAAGGCGAAGTCGCCGGTGTGGCGCGGCCAGCGCCAGTTGTCGGTTT
>DAIQNP010000331.1:0-3008 GCA_036788335.1 Erythrobacter sp. | reverse complement strand
GTGGTCAGCGACTGCCCGCCGATGGTGCGGCTGCGCGCCAGATCGAACCCGGCTTCCGCCGCGCTCGGCAGCGCGCCGTCGATGGCCAGCGTCCCGGCCAGCGCCGCCGCCTCGAGCGCAGCGGTATCGAAGCGGCGGTCGATCGCAGTCTCGCTTTCGGACAACGAGCCGTCAAAGGTGCTCGTCAGGCGGAAGGAATTGATCGGCTGGGTCAGCGACCCGGCAGTGGAAACGGTATCGGTCGAGGTGCGCCGTTCGAGCGGAGTGACCGCGCCGAAGGTCCGCATCGCGCTGGCACCGCCGGGGGCGGTCAGAACCACGGTGTTGAGCCCGTCGAGGCTGCGGCTTTCGTCGCGCGCGTAATTGAGATTGGCGCTGAGCGAAGTGCCGCTGTCGATGATCGCCTTGGCCCACGACAGGTTGGCATCGAGCCCGAAACTGTCGGCGACCAGGCTACGGAAGCGCGCCGGCTGCGGATCGCCTGCGACGCTCGACACCGAACCGGGGGTCTGGATGATGTCGCGCTCGTCCTCGGTCAGGAGCGAGGTGTCGTCGACCCTGATATTGGCGTTGATCCGCCCCCCGTCGGCGATCTTGAGCATGCCGAATTGCTGCTCGTTGCGGCTGTACCCCCCGCGCGAGGGGGCTTCGATCTCGAAATCGATCTGGCGGTTGGAATAATTGTCTTTGAGAATGAGGTTGATCACGCGGCGATCGGGCGGAAAGCCGAAGCGTTGAGCGACCTCTTCGGGAAACACCTCGACCCGCGCGAGCGATTCGGGCGGATAGTTGGCGAATTCGCGGAAGGAACCGATGCGGATACCATTGACCAGGATCACCGGCTGCCCGCCCCCGCGCCCGCGCGACGAACCGGTGCGGGCGCTGATCTGGGCGATCAGGTCGCTGATCGAGGTAACGCCCTCGCCCGCGATCGCTTCCTCGTCGAGCTGCAGCAGCGGGGCCTGTTCGACATTAAGCTGCCCACGCAACCGCCGCCCGCTGACAACGATCTCGCTGCCGGTCCCGGCATTGCCGCTGCCCGAGACAATCTCCTCGTCGTCGTCGTCGTCGTCCTCGGCGCCGGCCGTGGCCTGCTGCGCGGTCGCCGGGGCTGCCTGTACGGCGGCCTCGGCGTCATGAGCCAGCGCGGGGAGCGCAGGAAGACAGGCGGCACAAATGCCGGCACGCAACATGGCGCGGGATATCGGGGAGAGGTTCATCGGGTCCCTTAGGTTGTTCGAGAATTATCCGGGTGCAGACTATTGCCTTGCCCCAGTGTGAACCCGGCTTACGCCAGCCAACATCGCCGGGATGCAGACAGCCGCCCGGATCGGGTCATCGCAGCCTCTAACGCACGAGCCTTCCCTTTTGGTTCCCGCATCGCTAAAGCGCCCAAGCTTCTCGACCGGCGTATTGTGCGCCGCAGCACCAAAAGGAAATACATGGCCAAGGAAGAACTCCTCGAAATGCGCGGGCGCGTTGTTGAATTGCTGCCCAATGCGATGTTCCGGGTGGAGCTTGAAAACGGCCATGAGGTGTTGGGCCACACCGCAGGCAAGATGCGCAAGAACCGCATCCGCGTGCTGGTGGGCGACGAAGTGCTGTGCGAGCTGACCCCCTATGATCTGACCAAGGCGCGGATCACCTATCGCTTCATGCCGGGTCGCGGCGGCCCCGGCCCGCAATAAATGCCTGCGGCCCTGATGGGCACGCTTCATCTGACATTGGCCTCAGCCTCCCCCCGGCGGCGCGAATTGCTCGCGCGGCTGGGCGTGGCGCCTGATGCCGTCACCCCGGCCGACATCGACGAGACCCCGCGCAAGGCCGAATTGCCGCGCGCCTATGCCCTGCGCATGGGCGAGGAAAAGGCCACCGCCGTGCCCGTCCCCGGCTTCGTGCTGGCAGGCGACACAGTGGTGGCAGTCGGTCGCCGGATCCTGCCCAAGACCGAAACCGAAGCCGAAGCCCGCGCCTGTCTCGAACTAATGCGCGGACGGCGGCACACGGTGTTCTCCAGCGTGGTACTGCGCGCCCCCGATGGCACATTGCGCCGCCGGGTGAGCGAGAACACGGTGCGCTTCAAACCGCTCGCCAGCGAAGAAATCGCTGCTTACCTCGCTACCGGGGAATGGCATGGCAAAGCAGGCGGTTACGCAATCCAAGGCGCTGCTGAGGGCCTGATCCAGTGGATCAAGGGCAGCCATTCGAGCATCATGGGCCTCCCACTGTTCGAAACGCGGGCTTTGTTGAAAGCGGCGGGGTTTCCGCTTGGCTAGGCCAGCGCCCGAGTGGCTCGTCGAACACGGAATTGGCGAGAGCCGCTGGCTGCTGCTCGACGGCGAGCAGGTGTTGTCCGCGCGGGTCCAGTGGCCCGGCGAACTGCGCGCGGGCGAGCGGGTGTCCGGCCGCTTGACGCAGAAACTCGGCGGGACCCGTCGCGGGGTCGCGACGCTGGCCGACGGTCGCGAGGCGCTGGTCGATCACCTGCCGCCCGCCGCGACCGAGGGGCAGGTGCTCGATCTCGTCATCACCCGCGCCGCCTTGGCCGAACGCGGGCGGTTCAAGCGCGCACAGGCCCGCGTCATCGGCCCCGACACACCTGCATTGGCCGCCTCACCCCCGGCGCAAACCGTTCGCCGCTTTCCCGCCGGGCTGTGGGACGAGCTGTGGCACGCCGCGTCCTCCGGCAGCTTCGACTTTCCCGGCGGCGAGATCCTGCTCAGCGTCACCCCGGCAATGACGGTAATCGACGTCGACGGCATCGGTGCCCCGCGCGACGTGGCGCTGGCCGCCGTACCCGCCATCGCCCGCGCGCTGCGCTGGTTCGACCTTGGCGGCAATATCGGGATCGACTTCCCCACGCTTTCCGCCAAAGCCGATCGGCAGGCGGTCGACGCAGCGCTGGCCGCAGCGCTGGGCGACTGGCCGCATGAACGCACCGCGATGAACGGCTTCGGCTTCGTCCAGATCGTCGCCCGGCTCGAAGGCCCCTCGCTGCTGCACCGCTT
>DAIQNP010000330.1:0-3016 GCA_036788335.1 Erythrobacter sp. | reverse complement strand
GGCGCTCACCAACGAGCTGACCGCGATCAACCAGTACTGGTTGCATTACCGCGTGCTCGACAATTGGGGGATCACCAAGCTGGCGGCCTATGAACGCCACGAATCGATCGAGGAAATGGAGCACGCCGACAAGCTGGCCGAGCGCATCCTGTTCCTCGAAGCGCTGCCCAATTTCCAGGCCATCCACAAGCTCAAGGTCGGCGAGACGGTCGAGGAAATCCTGCGCGCCGACATGGCGCTCGAACATGAGGCGATCCCGCTGTTGCGCGATGCCGCCGAATATTCGCGCAGCGTCAAGGATCACACCTCGGCCGGATTGTTCGAATATATCCTCAAGAACGAGGAGGAGCATGTCGACTTCCTCGAGACCCAGTTCGAAATGATCGAGCGGATGGGCCTGCACAATTATTGCCAGCTGCAAAGCCAGCCTGCGGGTGAGGGCAAGGGCGACTGATACATTTCCGGGCAGGCGTTACCGCCCGCGCCCGGCGGTGATCGAAAAGGGGGCAGGACCGGCAAGGTCTTGCCCCCTCTGCTGTGTCGACGGTTCACTCCTTGCGCGCCTGCACCCCGATTGCCGCCAGCCGCGTCTCGGTCAGGAAGAACCCCAGCCCCGTCACCAGCAGCACCATTGTCGTCACCCACAGAAAGGCGATCACCGTGCCGATCTGCGCGGTGATATAGGCCGAGATGAACAGCATCCCGATGACGAGGCTGATCATCACCGCCGCCGCGGTCGAGAACATGATCGCGCCCTGCATCAGGCTACGGCGGCGCATCAGCCAGCCGAGTTCCAGCTCCTGCCGCTCGGTGCGCTGACCCTCGCTCGCGTCCTCGATCCGCTCGATCCGCTGGGCGATCCAGATCATCCGGCTCATGATCACGTTCATCACCGCCCCGATGCCGGACAGCAGGAACGCCGGGGCAAGGCTCAGTTGCACCACCTGCTGCACCCGCGGGGTTGAGGCGGTGCGTTCGAGGATTTCGAAGGCGAAGGGCGATTGCGCAGCGGCAGTGGCGGCGAGGAGGTCGAGCAGCATCGGCGGCGGTCTAATCCTTGGCGTAGGGGTTCTTCGAGCTCTTGAGCGTGACCCGTACCGGCACGGCATCGAAGCCCAGCTTGGCGCGGATGCCGTTGACGAGATAGCGTTCGTAGCTGGTCGGCAGCAGGTCGAGCCGCGAGCCGAAGATCACGAAGCGCGGCGGGCGGGTGCCGGCCTGGGTAATATAGCGCAGCTTGATCCGCTTGCCGCCGGGCGCGGGCGGGGGGTTGGCCTCCAGCGCGTCGTCGAACCAGCGGTTGAGCGCAGCGGTCGACACCCGCTTGGACCAGCTGTCGCGCAGCTCGAACGCGCCGCTGAGCATCTGATCCAGTCCCTTGCCGGTCTTGGCGCTGACCGCGAACAAGGGCAATCCGCGCACCTGAGCCAGCCCGTCGTCCAATGCGCCGCGAATGCCGTTGAACAGGCTGCTGGCACCTTCGGCCACGTCCCACTTGTTGATCGCGATCATCAACGCACGGCCTTCTTCGAGCACGTGGCTGGCGATCTTGAGGTCCTGATGTTCGAGGCCTTGCGTGGCGTCGAGCAGCAGCACCACCACTTCGGCAAAGTCCACCGCGCGCTTGGCATCGGCGACCGACATTTTCTCAAGCTTCTCGGTGACATTGCGCCGCTTGCGCATCCCCGCCGTGTCGATCAGGCGAATTTCGCGCGTTTCGCCGGTCTTGGGGTCAGTCCAGTTCCAGTCGATCGCGATCGAATCGCGGGTGATGCCGGCTTCCGGGCCGGTCAGCAGCCGGTCTTCGCCCAGCAACCGGTTGATCAGTGTCGACTTGCCCGCATTGGGCCGCCCGACGATGGCAAGCTTCAGGGGGCCGGTGGGGCGCTCCTCGTCCTCGTCAATCGCGGCGCGGGCGAGGTCGCTGGCCTCTTCCCACTGCTCTGATTGTTCGCCGATGATCGGCCACAGCCCGCCGAACAGGTCAGCGATGCCTTCGCCATGCTCGGCCGACATCGCCAGCGGTTCGCCCAGGCCCAGCGCATAGGCTTCCATCGCGCCGCTTTCACCCGCTGCGCCTTCGGCCTTGTTGGCGATCACCACCACCGGCACTTCCTGTTCGCGCAAGTAGCGGGCGATTTCCTCGTCGAGCGGGGTCAGGCCGGCGCGCGCATCGACCACGAACAGCGCTGCGTCCGCGCCGTCGAGGCTGGCTTCGGTTTGCAATCGCATCCGGCCGGGCAGGGTGTGGGCGTCCTCGTCCTCCCACCCGGCGGTGTCGACGATGGTGAACTTCAGCCCGGCGATCTCGGCATCGCCCATCCGCCGGTCGCGGGTCACCCCCGGCTGATCGTCGACCAGCGCGAGCTTCTTGCCCACCAGCCGGTTGAACAGGGTGGACTTGCCGACATTTGGACGGCCGATGATGACGACTTCGGGTTTGGGCGGGGAGGACATAGGCGCGCCAGTTGCGCGCAAATGCCCGTTTTGGCAAGCTGTGAGGCGCGGTTGGCGGTGGCTCAGCCCTTGCGGGCGACCGGCGGGTTCTCGCCCAGGTCTTCGTACCAGGCTTCGACCGGGCCGGTCAGCTTGATCGTCAGCGGCTGGCCCTTGCGATCGAGCGCCTTGCCGGCCTGCACCCGGACCCAGCCTTCAGTGATCGAGTATTCCTCGATATCCGTGCGGACCCGGTCCTTGAACCGGATGCCGACGCCGCGCTGGAGTTTCTCGGCATCGAAGAAGGGGCTGGCCGGATTGACCGACAGGTGATCGGGCGGCACGTCGGCAGCCGTTGGTTCGGGCGCGGCGGCGCCAGCGGTTTCAGGCAGGCTCTCGGAGGTTTCTTCGGTCATGCCTCGCGCCCTTATCGGGGCTTTGCCCGGCCTTCAAGCGTGTTGCGCTTGCCCTTTTGCCGCGAGGCCTATAGAGGCGCTTCGAATACGCGCGGGAGGCTTCATGCTTTCCGCGCGGCTTCGTTCGGGCATGCGGGCGTGGCGAAATTGGTAGACGCGCCAGA
>DAIQNP010000329.1:2073-3023 GCA_036788335.1 Erythrobacter sp. | reverse complement strand
AGGCGCAGGCGCTCGAAGTGGCGGGCGACCTGGCGGGCGCGCGAGTAATCGCCGAACAGATCGCCCAGCAGGCTCCGGGCTACATTGCCGGGCTGACCTATCTTGCCGGGTTGCGGCTGGCGGCGGGCGAGACCGACTTCGCCGCCCCGTTCCGCGAGGCGGCATCGCGCGTCCCGCAGGACCCGAACATTCCCGCCACGCATGTCGAGACACTCGCCGGGCTCGATTTCGCCGCGGAGGCCGCCGAGGTCGCGGCCGCGGCGCGCCGCCGCTTTCCCGACGAGGCGCACTTCGCCCTGCTCGAGGCGATCCATGCCGGGTCCTCCGGCGATGATGGGCGGGCCGAGGCAATCTTCGCCAACCTCCCCGACCAGGGGCCGCTGCGGTTCCTGCACGAAGCGCGCCACCGGCTGCGCGGACGCGATCCTATCGCTGCCGAGCGATTGCTCGAACGCGCGCTGAGCGTTGACCCTTGGGACATTTCCGCATGGGCCTTGCGCGGGATCGCATGGCGGTTGGCGGGCGACGAGCGGGCACATTGGTTGCACGAACAGGCCGGACTGGTCGAAATGGTGCCGCTGGCCGGTCCGAGCCGCGTGCTGTCAGATGCCATCGCAGCATTGCGCGAGCTGCACGCCGTGTCGTCGATGCCGCTCGGCCAGAGCCTGCGCGGCGGCACACAGACGCGCGGCATCCTGTTTCACCGCACCGAATCGATCCTGGCCGTGCTTCACGCCGCTATCCGGACGACGCTGGAGACCTATCGTTCCGGCCTGCCGCGCAGCGACGCCGCGCACCCGCTGCTGCGCTGTCGCGCGCGGCCGTGGCACCTGGCGGGGTCATGGTCGGTCCGTCTGACCGGCGGCGGTACCGGTCGCGCTTCGAGCGACTACCATACCGCGCATATTCATCCGCAGGGGATCGTCTCTTCCGCGCTCTACCTGGTGGTG
>DAIQNP010000329.1:0-2063 GCA_036788335.1 Erythrobacter sp. | reverse complement strand
GCGCAGGACGGGGATTCGCGGCGCGGGTGGCTCGAAATCGGGCGACCGCCGCGCGACCTGCGGCTGGACCTCGAACCCTTGCGTGTGATCCGGCCGAAAGAGGGCCATCTGGCGCTGTTTCCCTCGACCCTCTATCACGGCACGACACCGTTCGGGACTGGCGGAAATGCCTCCGCCGAACGCATGACAGTGGCGTTCGATGTGGTTGCGGCCAAAAGGACACAAGAATGAGCGACGCCGAGGCATGGGGCGATTTCTGGGCGGCCAATGCGAGCGGTGGCTCGGAGGGCGGCTGCCTGCCGCAGCGCTGGGCGGCTATCGAACAGGCGCAGCAGGCGGCATGGACCGGCTTTATTGCCGATCTGCCGCAAGGCGCGCGGGTGCTCGATCTGGCGACCGGCGACGGGCGTGTGCTCGGCTGGATGCGGGCCGATCGCGGCGACCTTGACCTGACCGGGATCGACCTGGCCCCCGCCCTGCCCGCTCCGCCCAACGGGACCACCACCCGCGGCGGGATCGCGATGGAGGATCTGCCTTTCAGCGCGGACGAATTTGCTGCGGTCGTCAGCCAGTTCGGGTTCGAATATGGCGATGTCGGGCAGGTCGCTGCCGAAATCGCCCGCGTGCTGGCACCGGAAGGCAGGGTCGGGCTGATGGTGCATCGCGGCGACGGGCCGATCCTTGAACACAACCTGCGGCGCCGGGCGGCAATCGACTGGGTGCTCGGCGAACAAAAGCTGGTTTCAATTCTGGAGACAGCGCTGGCCTCGCCCCAAGGCGGGCCGGACGTCGCCGCGCAGGTCGCCGCCGCCATCGCCATGCTGGGCGCGAACCGCTTTGGCGAAGACAGCCCGGCCTGGGAAATTCCCGAGGCACTGCGCCGGGCGATGGTGCTGGGAGCGGCTGCGGGCCGGGAATCGATCATCGCCACGATGCGTGAGATCGAGCAGCGCGCCGAAAACGAGATCGGACGGATCAACTCGCTCGAACGCGCTTGCGCGACCGCCGATGCGCGCGATGCCATCATCGCGGGTTTTGCAGCGGTGGGGTTGAGCCTGCGCGCGCAGGATGATGTGCGCGAACCTTCGGGCCGCGCCTTGGCGACCTTCCTTACCTTTTCCTGACCTTCGCTCGCTGAGCGGTGCCGCGCGCGGCCCATCCACTCCATACACTCCAAAGAAAAAGGGCGGCGGACCGAAGTCCGCCGCCCCCTTTTCGGTGCGACAATCGCTGCGTTCTTAGAACGAGAAGGCGATCGAAGCGAAGAAGTCCCGACCCAGCACGTCATAGACGCTGGGGAAGGTGTTGCCCTGTTCCTGGTTGTCGCCCAGCAGCAGGCTGTTCGGACGGTTGCTGACCTGAACGCCATTGAAGGTCGGCGTGCCCGGCAGGGTGTCAAAGATGTTGTTCACACCAATCGAGAACACCACGTTTTCGGTCGCTTCAAACGATAAGGTCAGATCGAACAGGTCATAGGCGCTGATCCGCTCAATACCGTTGAAGTCAGCGAAGTTGGTATCGTCATCGGCATCATCGACCGCCGACAGGTGACGCCAGCGCACGCTGGTTGTCAGGGGGCCGTCGATCCAGGTCAGGCGCGAAGCCCACTTGAACGACGAGATCGGCTGACCGCAGTTGCCGCCAAAACGACCAGCGCATTCATCAATCTGAGGCAGACCAACCACTGGTGTAAAGTCGTACTTCTCGGTCCAGGTGCCATTGAAGTTCAGATCAAACCGCGATGAACCGGTGTCGGTGAACAGCGAGAATGGCAGGCTGCTACGGTAGTTGACCTGAAGATCAACACCTGAAGTGGCCAAGTTTGCCGCGTTGACACCACGAACAAGCGGAGGATTGTCTACGTCGATCCGTCCGTCAGCATCACGAATGCCCACAAATGGCTGACAAACCAAACTCCCCAGATTCTGCGATTCACCGTAGCAAAGGTTCAGCAATCCCTGCAGGCCACCACCAGCGATGGTGATGAAGTTGTCCACGTCGATATTGTAGTAATCGGCCGTGATCGTCAGGCCCGACAGGAACGACGGCTGAAGAACAACGCC
>DAIQNP010000328.1:0-3034 GCA_036788335.1 Erythrobacter sp. | reverse complement strand
GAACGACAACATCACCCTGTTCGCCGATCTCGCCAACCTGACCGACGAGACCTACGTCGCGTTCGAGGGCACGCCGGCGACGCCGTCCGAGGTCGAGCAAATCGGTTCGCGCTACCTGTTCGGCGTGCGCTTCAACTTCTGACCCGAAGGGGGCCGACGATGATGACCAGACTGACCCTGCTGGCTGCCGCCGCGAACCTCGCGCTCGCCTCCGGCACCGTCCATGCGCGCAACATCGTGCTGACCAATGACGATGGGCTGACCAGCAATGTCGTCGCGCTGTACGAGTCGCTGAAGGCGGCCGGGCACGATGTGGTGGTCTCGGTCCCTTGCACCAACCAGAGCGGGCAGGGCGCGGCGCTCGGCATTGCCCGTCCGCTGGCGCCATTGGCGGTCGCCTGCCTCAACGGTGCGGCGGAGCCGGGCGATCCAGGTGCAGGGCCGATGACCCGTGCAGGCCTGCCGCAGGGCGATTTCTACTATGTCGACGGCACCCCTGTAGCCGCTCTGCTGCACGGGCTTGACGTGGTCGGCATGACGCGCTGGGGCAAGGCACCCGACTTGGTACTGTCCGGTCCCAATGAAGGACAGAATGTGGGCGCGATCATTCTATCGTCGGGCACGGTCAGCGCAGCGCAATATGCTGCGGTCAGCGGGATCCCCGCCATCGCACTGAGCGCCGGGGCAGGGACGGAAAGTTCCAATCTCGATAATCCCCTTTCAAACGAGATCGCAGACCGCACGGTCGAGCTCCTCACCCATCTCGATGCCCGCGCCGGAAGCACCGGACCCCTGCTGCCGGCCGGCCTTGCCCTCAACGTCAACTTTCCCGACCAGCCCGCAGGTGCGCGCTGGCAACTCACCGAGGTCGGCACCTACAACGCCTACAAGATCGGCTTCACCGCCGACATGGCGGCCAACGCCTCGCCGATGATGCAGATGATGGCGAAGTCGCGCGGTCTGGAAATCCCCACGCTTCCAGGTGTCAGCTTTGACTTCAACACCGCTGTACCCTTGCCCGAGCAGATGGACGATGAAAGCGTGATCTTTCGCAAGGCGATCGCGGTGAGCCCCATGCAGGCGGGCTATGCCTACCCGGTCGGCGGAACGGTGCTGACCCGTGAGGAACTGAGCTTGCTGTTGCCAGCACAAGGGCAATAGGCGATGCGCACTCCCGCACTCCTGCACCAGCGTTTCCTGCGCTGGCAGTGTTCCCACTCGAAAACGGGCGCGATGACCGGGTCTCAGGAGAACGCTTCGATTAATCGCGCTGCGCGTTCCTCGCTTGGCTGACATAGCAAGATTCCAAGCCGCTGCTGACGTCCAACCCCGCCCATATCGGAGCCGCCTCGATACGGTAGCCAATCAGCACAGTCAGGTCGCAGCCTTCCCTGAAAGCGAACGCAATGGGTTTCCTGCAATGACAGGCCCGCTATGAATTGGGCCGATCTTGCGCGGTGCCGTCGCCGCACACAGCACTGGAACGGGCCGCTCTGCCCCAAAAGCGCGGCCGCATAGTGCCAGCTTCGCCAATTTCGCTCCCTTAGCCGCCCGTTGCCTTGGCGATCGAGGTTGCCGCCGCAGGCGCGGCCAGGCCGAACAGTTTGCGCACGCGTTCGTGGGCGCGCAGGGTACCAGCCGGGTAATGGCGCTGGTGCAGGTCGCGCAAGTGCGCGATGTGCTCTTGCCCCAGCACGCGCTCGAAGTCGTCGACGATCGCGCTCTTGCCCCAATGCGGGCGGGTGTCGGGGAAATAGCTCAGCACGTCGCGCTGCAAGCGTTCGAGCCAGGCATAGTCGCGCACGTCGGCAAACAGATCGATGGCCGAGACCGAGCGGCCGTAATTGCCCGCGAATGGGAGGTCACTCGAATCGGCCAACTCGCGGATCGAAATCATGCTCTTGAGCACGAAGCCGAGCGGGCGCAGGCGCTGGGCTTCCAGCATCAGGAAGCGCACCACCGCGTCGGTTTGCTCGATCGGGACGAAAAACGCGAGGTTGTAGGCGGTGTAGGTGGTCGAGAAGAACCCGGTCAGAATGTCGGGCGCGCGCTGGGTCTTGAGCAGCGGTTCGGGATCGTAGAGGTAATCGAGATCGCGTTCATCGGTGATGATCCGCTTGTGGCTGCGGATGTCGATTCGATTAACCGCGCGTTGCAGCCAGTACCGGAACAACGGGACCATGCGGTCGAACGCCCACAGCCGCTTGAGCGCGAAGGTGGCCAGCCCCTTGGTCGATAGCAGCGGCGCCTTGGTCTGGCGCGCGCCCTTGCCCGCCTTCGCCGGGCGCAGGGTGTGGAGCATCACCAGCGGATCGTCGGGGTCGCTGTAAGGCACGTAGGCTGCGGTGACCGCTACCGCCCCGCGGCAAAGCGCGGCCTTCTTGGACAGGCGGGTGATCCAGGCATCCGACTGGAAGCTGACAAGCGGGGCGGTGCGCAAGGTCACGCTGGTGATTGGCCCGATGGTGCCGAATGACAGCGCGGCATAGCGAAAATCCGGGTCTTCCGGCGTCAGGCTTACGGTCTCGCCCTTGCCATCGAGGAAGGTCAGCGCCTCCAGGCTCTGCGCGATCACCGCCTGCGCGCCATAACCATGCGTGCCCGCGACCAGCGCGCCGATCACGGTCTGGTCCATGTGGTTGCCGCTATTGAGCATCTTGCGGTCGTGTCTGACGAGTTCCTGCTTCAATTCGACGATCTTGAGCGAAGGCCCGCAGGTCGCGGTCTCGGTATCAGGGTCGTAGACGCAGTGGCGCAGGTTCGAGCGGCCCATGTGCAGCGCGTTGATGCCGGGGATGACCTGGATGCCGTTATAGCTGTGCGACTGGCCGATGCAGCTGTATTCCCCCGCAGGCAGCAATTTGACCAGTTCGTCCTCGGTGGCGGCGATCCGTTGGAACGCTTCGCCAAAAAACACTTTCATCCACGATTCCACCCGCGTCATTCCCGACGCGGTGTTGCCCTGCTTGCCCCCGAACCAACCCATCGCCACGCCCCCGTTGCGTTACGACAGAACTTGTCCGCTGCACTGCGC
>DAIQNP010000327.1:0-3036 GCA_036788335.1 Erythrobacter sp. | reverse complement strand
CGGATTTTCTTGTAGTAGACGCCGACCGATAAAAAGCCGCGATTTGCCATGTACCATTCGAAATAGGCATCGACGCCGATGGCCTTTTCAGGCTCTGCGAAGGGGTTGCCGCCGCTGACGATCTCTTCGAGATCATCGACGCTGAAATTGGGCCGCAGCACGCCATAGTCGGCGCGGGCGGCGCCGGTGTTGACCGACAGGCGCAGCTTGATTTCATCGGTTGCGTCATAGTTGACGTGCAGGCTGGGGAAGAACAGCGTCTTGGCGCTCGTCACGGTGACAGGTGTGAACGTGCCACCGATGCGCGAAAGCGCTGTTCCGGTGTTTTCGTAACGCTCGGCGCGCAGACCGGTGACGACGTTGCCGGATTCGAAGAACATCGTCCCCATCAGGTAACCGGCGATCACCTTCTCGGAGACTCGGAAGCCGTTGTTGTTTGCTTCGTTCTGATCGATGCGGAACGCGCCGGCGTCGAGGTAGCTGTCAACCAGAGCTTTGGTGGCTGGGGTATCCAGCTGGAAGAAAGTATAGTTTTGCGGGAGGCCGGTCTTGACCGGCGAGCGATCAATGAAATCGGCCTGACGTGGCAGCGGAATGCCGGCCGCATCCAGTTCCTGCGGGCGGACTTCTCGACGGAAGCGCGTGGCCGTCTTGACACGGTCGTTATACTGCGCGCCGAACTGGATCTTGGTGTCATTGCCGAAGATGTTGAAATTCCGGTCGATGTCGATGCGTGCCGTGTAGGCATCGGTGCGGGCGCGGCGCACATCGCGGCGGAAATTGACGTTCTCCAGTTCTTCGGGCGAGATGAAGTTGCGTCCGCGGCCGAGCGAGCGATTGCCATTGGCATCGATGACCGTCTCGAACAGGCTGACCAAGGGATCGCGTGCGTTGGTGAAATCATAGACGACGCTTGGGCGCAGGGCTGCAGCGCGGGGGCTGCGCCAGGATGAGGCGAAGAGCGGGAACTGGTCATCGTCGCCGCGTGTGAAGTTGCCGCGCCAGCTCACTTGCCATTCGCCGAGGATGTGATTGCCGCCCAGCGTGTTGGTGAAGATGGTTTGCGGCGAGTTGCTGGTGCCCCAGGCGCCATCGATTTCGACGCCAAACAGCGTGCCTTGCAGCGGGGTGTTGCCGCAGCGGATATCGGCATAGCAGGTGCCTTGGCCGAGCGGCGGGGAGACCGCCGTGGTGCGCGTGGCGCCGTCATCGAAATCGAACACATATTGCTGGCGCTCTTCGCGGTCGCGGAACTGGGTCCAGACCGAGCTGATGAAGATTTCATTGTTGTTGTCCGGCCGCCAGTCGAGACGCCCGGTGAAGGACTGGTTCGAGCGGGTGAGGCGATAGTAGCGATTGTCGAAGGAGCTGGTCCAGATGCGGTCTTCGAAGCCCGGCTCCAGATCTTCCGGCGCGCGCTCGAAGCGGCTTTCGAAATTGTCGGTGAACATGTCGACTTCGAAGCGCGAAGCGGACAACAGGATGCCGACGGTATCGTTGAAGAAGCGATCGGAGATATGGCCGTTGACATTATACTGGCGGCCGCCGCCGAGCTCGGAGAAGCCGGCGCCGAGATCGAGCGCGAGCTTGAAGCCGGGATAATCGAAGGCGCTGCGGGTCTGGACATCGACGTTGCCGGCGACCGTTTCACCGGTGAGATCGGCGGTGACGGCCTTGCGGACGATGACCTTGGAGGCGATGGCGGACGGGATCGTGTCGAAGCGGGTAGTGCGGCCGGACGGGCTGACGACGTTGATGCCGTCGAAGCTGACCGTGGTCCAGCTGTTGCGCGAGCCGCGGATGCTGATGAAACGATCCTGACCCTGGTCGCGCTGCACGCCGACGCCGGACAGGCGGGCGAGCGCCGCACCCAGGTTCTGATCGGGGAAACGGCCGATGGAGTCGGCGGCCAGCACGGAAACCAGCGCGGTGGACGAGCGCTGCAGCTGCAGCGCGGCTGCTTCGGATTCGGCAATCGGTTTGGACGCGGTGACCACGATGGTGCCGGCTTCATCGGCAGCCGCAGCGCTCAGCGTCAGCGTGACGGTGGCGATTTCATTGGCGGTGACGGTCACCGTCTGATCGGCAGGTTCGGTGCCGAAATAGCGGGCCTGGATCCGCGCCTGCCCGGCCGGCACGTTGCGCAGCAGGAACCGGCCATCCGGGCCGGTGCTTTCCACGATGTTGGACCCTTCCACCCGAACCGTGGCGCCGGCCAGAAGACTGCCGTTGGCATCGGTGATGGTGCCGGCGATCTGGCCGGTGGCGCTCGCCTGCGCCACCACCAGCGGTGCAGAATTCGCCGCCTGCTGCGCCGATGCGGGCAGGGCGGCCAGCAGGCCAAGCGAGGCGCTGGCCAACAGGGCGGCGCGGGCGGTGTGGATCGGGCGGGTCATCGAAAGCCTCCTTCGGGCGCAAACAGGCGCAGTTTGGGGTGCACCGCACAGGGGTGCGGCGGGGTTGCAGACAAAACGCATGAAACTTCGTGCCGCGATCAGCGGCAGCGGATCAGAACTTCGGGCTCTTGTAGGGCAGTGTATTGGTGAAACTGCGGGTGGGCGGCTGGCTGTTCTCGTTGGCGATCAGGCGTTTGGCGGTGCCGCGCTTTTCCATCACCACCCGGTCATACTGCACGCCATCGGCGGTGTAGGCGGTGTAGCTCAGGCGATTGCCATCGATGCCGATCACCTGAAAAAACTGGCCGTTTTCGCCCTGCCGTTCCAGTTTGACCCCGGTGGGGGCGTAATCATCCCAGCCTTCCTTGCGGAACTGATATTGCTTGGGGCCCGATACGCTGTTGACGAACATGGTGGTCAGGCTGTCGCCCACCTTGAAACCGGCGCGGCGCGGGGCCTGGGCCGAGGCATCGAGCAAGCCGCGCGCATAGGTGTGATCATGGCCCTGCAGCACCAGATCGACCCGGTTGCGGGTCAGCACCGGCAGCAGGATGTCGCGGTTCGCCTTGTTGTCGCGCTCGCCGCCCGAACTGAACACCGGGTGGTGCATGGTGACGATTTTCCAGCGCGCGGTGGACGC
>DAIQNP010000326.1:0-3044 GCA_036788335.1 Erythrobacter sp. | reverse complement strand
TCCGCTGACCGCGCACCGGCAGGTTGCGGCGATGACGCAGCCCGCGGTAGCAGCCAAGATCCATCAGCCGCTTGATGTTCATCTGAACTTCGCGGCGCAGGTCGCCTTCGACCTGTTGGTTCGCGTCGATGTACTCGCGGATGGCAAGCACCTCGGCGTCGGTCAATTCGTTGACACGACGCGACAGGTCAATGCCGACGGCATTGCAGATCGTCCGGGCCGAGGCCGGGCCGATTCCGGTGATATAGGTAAGCGCAATCGGAACCCGCTTCGAAGTCGGGATGTTCACGCCGGCAATACGTGCCAAGGTCTTTCGTCCTTTCGTTGCGGGCCCGTAGCGCCAGACCCTTTTTTCACAACGGCGGGGCATGGGGTGCGCCCGGCGCGCCGCCAAACCCGGTGAGGTGTCCGGTCAAGGCGCCGATTACCCGGCACTGACCGATTCTCTTTCGAGACAGGCGCCATTAGGCGCTGGGTCGCGCGGGGTCAAGAGCCCCTGCGCTGATGGGGCCTTCAGGCGTCGAGCGCCGCGGCGATTGCCCCCGATACCGCGTCGATCTCGGCCAGGCCGTCCACACTGCGCAACTGCCCCTTGGCATAGTAGTAGCCGATCAGCGGCGAAGTCTTCTTGTAGTATTCCATCAGCCGCACGCGCAGGCTGTCGGCATTGTCGTCGGCGCGGACCGGTTGACCGGCCGCGCGGGCCTGCTCGGCACGGTTGACGATCCGGTGCACCAGCACCTCGTCGTCGACACGCAACTCGATTACCGCATCCAGAGTCTGGCCGACTTCGGTCAGAAGAGCGCCCAGCGCATCGGCCTGTGCCAAGGTCCTGGGAAAGCCGTCGAAGACGAACCCGCCCTCGGCGCCCTGCTGCAGCCGCTCGCGGATCAGCCCGATCACGATCTCGTCAGTCACCAGACCGCCCCGATCCATCACTTCGGCAACCCTGCGGCCCATTTCGGTGCCCGATGTCCGTGCCTCGCGCAGCATGTCGCCTGTCGACAGCTGCACCATCCCGCGCCCTTCGGTCAGGACACGCGCCTGTGTCCCCTTGCCGGCCCCCGGGGGCCCCAGCAGAATGATGTTCATCTCCTCACCGTCCCTTTGTCGGCCCGCGCTTTTTTCCACGCAGTTGCGATTTCTCGATCAGCCCTTCGTACTGATGCGCCAGCAGATGAGACTGCACCTGCTGGATCGTGTCCATAGTCACCGACACGACAATCAGCACCGAGGTGCCGCCGAAATAGAACGGAATGGCAAGCTGCGCGCGCAGAACCTCGGGCATCAGACAGACGGCGGCAAGGTATCCCGATCCGAGCACGAGGATACGGTTCACGACGTAGTCGAGGTATTCCGCGGTCTTCTGGCCGGGGCGGATGCCGGGAATGAACCCGTTCTGGTTCTTCAGGTTGTCGGCCACGTCCTCGGTCTTGAAGGACACGTTGGCCGTGTAGAAATAGGTGAAGAACACGATCATCGCCGTGAAGAACAGCAGGTACAACGGCTGTCCGGGGCCGAAATAGGCCAGGACGGTCGACATGACCGGCCCGGTCTGGTTGCCCGAGAAGGTGGACACCGTCACAGGCAGAAGCAGCAGCGACGACGCGAAGATCGCCGGGATCACGCCCGCGGGGTTCACCTTGACGGGCAGATGGCTCGATCCGCCGTCATAGACCTTCATCCCCACCTGACGGCGCGGGTACTGGATGTGGATCTTTCGCAGAGATCGCTCCATGAACACCACGAACATGATCACGGCGATCATCATCAAGATCACGCCGATGATCACCGGGGTCGAGATCGCACCCGACCGTCCCGAGGCGAAGAACTGCGCCAGTGCGGCCGGCACTTCGGCAATGATGCCGACGAAAATGATCAGCGAGATGCCGTTGCCGACGCCGCGCTGGGTGATCTGTTCACCCAGCCACATCAGGAACATCGTGCCCCCGACCAGTGTGATGACGACCGAGGCGCGGAAGAACCAGCCGGGATCATGCGCCAGACCGCCGGCCTCAAGGCTGACGGCCAGCCCGTAGCCCTGGAACAGCGCCAGCGCGACCGTGCCGAACCGGGTGTACTGGTTCAGCTTCTTGCGGCCCTGTTCGCCTTCCTTCTTCAGCTGCTCCATGCTCGGGACCATCGCCGCCAGAAGCTGCACGATGATCGACGCCGAGATGTAGGGCATGATCCCCAGCGCGAAGATGCCCATCCGGCTGATCGCGCCGCCGGTGAACATGTTCAGCATCCCGCCGATGCCGGCGGTCGCCTCGTCCATGAACGCGCGAAGTTCGGTGCCGTCGATCCCGGGAACCGGGATGTAGGTGCCGATCCGATAGACGATCAGCAAGCCGACCGTGAACAGGATCCGCTGCTTGAGCTCGGTCGCCTTGCCAAAGGCGCTCCAGCTCAGGTTCGAGGCCATCTGCTCTGCTGCGGACGCCATAGGCTTTCTCCCACGGGAACGCCGCCGTCCCGGCATGCGGGCGGCGGCGTAATCGACAATCTAGCGGTGATGTAAGGGGCGGCGCTTGCCGCCACAACCGCTTATTCGGCCGCCGCCTGCGACGAAGTCGTGAGGCTGCCGCCTGCCTCGGCCACCATGGCCACCGCTTGCGCGGATGCGCCGGTCACGGCGATCGTGGCCTTTGCGGTGAACGGGCCCTTGCCCAGCACGCGCACGCCGTCCAGTTTGCGCCGCACCAGGCCCGAGGCCACCAGCACGTCCTCGGTGATCGGCGCCTTGGCGTCCAGCTTGCCCGCGTCAATGAACTTCTGGATCACCGACAGGTTCACGACCGCAAAGGACTTGCGGTTCGGCTTGTTGAAGCCGCGCTTCGGCAGGCGCCGGTACAGCGGCATCTGGCCGCCTTCATAGCCGTTCAGCGCGACGCCCGACCGCGAGGTCTGGCCCTTGATCCCCCGGCCGCCGGTCTTGCCCTTGCCGGACCCGGGACCGCGCCCGACCCGCTTCTTCTTGCGGGTGGCGCCTTCGTTGTCGTGCAGTTCGTTCAGTTTCATGTCGCTCTCTCCTTGCCGGACGC
>DAIQNP010000325.1:0-3057 GCA_036788335.1 Erythrobacter sp. | reverse complement strand
TGATACAAAACGGAGCAAAGCTCACAATGCAAACCAAAGCCGGTGATCCGGGCGCTTTTGCCCATTTCGATCTTGCCCGCGTCGACAGCCCCGCTTTCGTGGTGGACGCGGCCAAGCTGCGCGCCAATTGCCGGGTGCTGGCGGGCGTGCGCGATGCGGCGGCCGCTGACGGCGCGGATATCAAGGTGTTCGCCGCGCTGAAGGCGTTCAGCATGTGGTCGGCAGCACCCATCATCGGCGAATATCTCGACGGGGTGTCCACCTCCGGCCTGTGGGAAGCGCGGCTCGCATCCGAGTTCTACGACGGCGAAATCGCGACCTATTCGGCCGCCTTCAAGCCCGAGGATCTGGAAGAAGTCTGCCGCTTGTCGGACCACATCATCTTCAACTCCCCCTTCCAGCACCAGCGTGCCCGCCTGATCCTCGATCACGCGGCGGCGAACGGCGCCAAGGTCAGCGTCGGCCTGCGGATCAACCCGCAGGTCGCCACTGGTGAGGTTGCCAAATACGATCCCAGCGCGCCGGGATCACGGCTCGGCTTTCCGCTCGACCAGCTGACCGAGGAACACATGGAGGGCGTGGAAGGCATCCACTTCCACAATCTGTGCGAACAGGATTTCGAGCCGCTGAAGGCCACCTGGGACCGTGTGTTCGACGTGATCGAGCCGTTTTTCGGGCAATTGAAGTGGATCAACATGGGCGGCGGCCACCATATCACCCGCGCGGATTACCAGCGCGACGAGTTGGTCGAGTTCCTGCGCGATGCGGCCGAGGACACCGGCTGCCAGATCATCCTCGAACCGGGCGAGGCGGTGGCGCTCGATGCCGGCATTCTGGTCGGCACCCTGCTCGACACGATGTTCAACGAAGTGCCGGTCGGCATCAGCGACATCAGTGCCACCTGCCACATGCCCGATGTGCTGGAAGCGCCCTACCGCCCCGCGATGCTGGGCGAGTTGGCCGACGACAGCATGATCCCGCTGCGGCTGGGCGGCCCCTCCTGCCTGTCGGGCGACGTGATCGGTGATTATCGTCTGCCGGTCCCGGCCGAGCCCGGCGCGCGCTTCGCGTTTCTGGATCAGGCGCATTATTCGATGGTCAAGACCACCACTTTCAACGGGGTGCCGCTGCCGAGCATCTGGATGTGGGACAGCGAGAGCGACGCGCTCGACTGCATCAAGCGGTTCGAATATGAGGATTTCCGCGACCGGCTGAGCTGAGCCGCGATCCGGGGCACTGTGCCGGGGCAGCGTTCCGGCTGACGAGGGGGGGCAACATGGATAGGCGTTTGGCAGCACTGATCGGCGCTGTGACACTGTGCGGTTCGGCCGCGCCGGGCTGGGCGCAAACTTACAGCGCGGACGCACTCAGGAAATCGGTATCGCAGGCCGATCTGGCGGCGATTGTCGGCTCGCTGGGGCATCAGGTGATCGAACAGGGGCCGCCGGGCGATGTCTATGTCGTCGCCGAAAGCGGCGAGGGGATGACCTATTTCCTGTTCGGCACCGCCTGCGATGTGAACAATGTGCCCGGTTGTCAGGGGATCATGATGCAGGTCCGCTACGACCTGCCCGCATCCGCCAGTTTCGAGACGCTGGCCCGGGCCAACAGCGCGCAGGCGGCGCTCAACACCTGGGCCGATTTCGAGGAACGGACGCTGGGCTTCACCCGCTATCAGGTGCTTGATCACGGTGCGACCATGGCCAATATCCGCGAAAACGTGAATGTGATGCTGAGCCTCATCCCCGAAACCTTCCCGATCGCGGCGGGCGAGGAGTAGGCGCCTAGCGCCCGCGCCGCCCGAACTCCGCGCCGCGCGGGGCCGATATGGGCGCTGCATTCAGCACCCGCCCGCGTTCGTTCTGGTTGATCGCCAGCGCCAGTTCCGCCAGCGCGGCGAACTGCGCGGCGGTTTCCTCGGCCCGCATCATGTCCCGGCTGGCGTCCATGCTGCCGCTTTCGAACCGGTTCCCGCCTTCGACCGCAAGAATCACGTCGCCCCGGCTGAACAGGGCGCGCAGTTCCTTGGCTCCGAAGGCGCCCTCCAGCGCCAGCAGGTGTTCGAGATAGGTGGGATGCACCAGCACCCGCGCTTCGACCTGATCGTCGCTGTAGAGGGCGAACACCGTGTCGAAATCGGGATGCACCTGATCGACGAAATCGAGCCGATGCCCGTCGAAGCTGACGCTGTCCGCGGTGCCGCCCAGTCCCAGCCACGTCCTGTGCTTGCCCGCGCGCTGGAGAAGGGTGGTGGAATGAAACGGGCGGCCGAATTGCATCTGGAGGATCACCCCGCGAAACACCGTGACCCAGCGGCGGTTCTTGCCCGATCCGCGACGTTCCTCGAGATGGGCTTCGTAAAGGTCGAAGCCGTGGCCTTCGAGTGTGCCGTGCCAGCGATCTTCGAAGCTTGAACGCGTGAAGGACGGCACCAGCCCGTAACGCTTGGCCGCTTCGAATTCTGCGCCCGGTTCGACCTCGTGTTCATAGGCGATGCCAAGGCTGCGGGCGATCGCCGAATTGATCCCCACCTTGATCTGCTTCCTGGCGGCGGCAATCGGTTGGTAGCCCCATATGCCTACGCCGATCGTCGCGGCCATGCTGGCGATGCCGCGCAAGCCTACCAGTCCGTCGATCCCGAACCACAGCAAGGCCAGCGCCGGCATCAGCAGCGCCGCGCCCCAGGTCCAGCGCCATTCGGCCCTGTTCCTGGCCGCTGCGCGCATCTGTTCCTGCCCGGCGAGCCATTCGCCAAGCTCCGCCTGCATCAGCCCCCGTATATCTGCCTGCATTCCGGTCGTCATAAGCCCGTTTTAGCTGCACTCCCTTAAGAAATCGGCGCTATGATGCGCCCGTTACTCAAGGGGACAGGTGATATGGTCGATATTCTCGGTTGGTTCTGGACTTCGGCGATCCTCGTGATTGCAGCCGTTCTCGCACTCCTCTTGATCGGTATCTACAACAGGCTGGTCGGTCTGCGCCAGAATGTCCGGCAGGGGGTGGCCGATATCGATGCGCAGCTGCGCCAGCGGCACGATCTGATCCCCAATCTGGTCG
>DAIQNP010000324.1:0-3065 GCA_036788335.1 Erythrobacter sp. | reverse complement strand
GCTGCCCCGACCATCACCGATGTCGCGCGCGAAGCCGATTGCTCGCCGATGACGGTCAGCCGGGTCATCAACGGCGAGGAAAACGTTCGCGACGACACCAAGCAGAAAGTGCTCGGCGCGATTGCCAAGCTCAATTACGTCCCCAATCGTGCGGCGCGCTCGCTTGCGGCCGGATCGCAATTGCGGATCGCGCTGTTGTTCGACAATCCGTCCGCCTCCTACCTCAGCGAATTCCTGATGGGCGCGCTGGAGGAAGCGAGCCGGCGCGACATTTACCTGGTCGTGCAAAGCTGCGAGACCGCGCCCGAGGCCGACAGCGTGATCCGCAAGCTGCTCGACGGCGGGATCCTGGGCTTCATCCTGCCGCCCCCGCTGTGCGACGACCAGCGCGTGCTCGATCAGATCCGTGCGGCCGGCGGGATCGCGGTGGCAGTCGGGCCGGGCCGGGCCACCGGCAGCCACGGCGCGGTGCTGATTGACGAATTCCAGGCCGCCTACGACATGACCCGCCACATCATCGGGCTGGGGCACGAACGCATCGGTTTCATCATCGGCAATCCCGAACAGGTGGCCAGCGGCCAGCGGCTCGAAGGCTATCGCGCGGCGATGACCAATGCCGGGCTCGCCATCGACGAAGGGCTGATCGCGCAGGGCCTGTTCACCTATCGGTCCGGCATGGTTGCGGCCGAAAAGCTGCTGAACGCGGACCACCGCCCGACCGCGATCTTCGCCTCCAACGACGATATGGCCGCCGCCACCGTGGCGATGGCGCACCGCCGGCATCTCGATGTGCCCAACGACATTACGGTGTGCGGGTTCGACGATACCGAACTGGCCAGCTCGATCTGGCCCGAACTCACCACCATCCGCCAACCGATCCGCGAAATGACCGCCGAGGCCGTCGGGATGATTGCCCGGGTTCACAAGCAGAAGTCGCGCAGCACCCGCAGCAAGGGGGAACAATTGACACTCGCGTACCGACTTATCCGCCGCAATTCCGACGCCGGACCCAGCCTTGCCGCGTCCTTCAGCAAGCCCCCTGCCAAGCCATGACCGACACCCCGAAGACCCGCAAACTGCGATCGCGCGACTGGTTCGACAATCGCGAGAGGATGGACATGACCGCGCTCTATCTCGAGCGGTTCATGAACTACGGCATCACGCCCGAGGAATTGCAGAGCGGCAAGCCGATCATCGGCATCGCGCAAAGCGGCAGCGACCTTAGCCCCTGCAACCGCATCCACATCGACCTTGCCAAACGCACCCGCGACGGGATCCGCGATGCGGGCGGGATTCCGATCGAATTTCCGGTTCACCCGATCTTCGAAAATTGCCGCCGGCCGACCGCCGCGCTGGATCGCAACCTGCTCTATCTGGGCCTTGTGGAGCTCCTGAACGGGTATCCGCTCGATGGCGTGGTGCTGACCACCGGCTGCGACAAGACCACGCCGAGCCAGATCATGGCGGCATCGACGGTCGACATCCCCGCCATCGTCCTTTCGGGCGGCCCGATGCTCGACGGCTGGCACGAGGGCGAATTGGTCGGCAGCGGCACGGTGATCTGGCGCAGCCGCCGCAAGCTGGCAGCGGGCGAGATCGACGAGGACGAGTTTCTGCGTCGCGCGACCGATAGCGCTCCGTCGGCGGGTCATTGCAATTCGATGGGCACCGCCAGCACCATGAACGCGGTCGCCGAAGCGTTGGGCCTGTCGCTGACCGGTTGTGCCGCCATCCCCGCGCCCTACCGCGAGCGCGGGCAGATGGCCTATCGCACCGGCAAGCGGATCGTCGAAATGGTACTTGAGGATATCAAGCCTTCCGACATCCTGACCCGTGCGGCGTTTGAAAACGCGATCGCTACGGTCAGCGTGATCGGTGGATCATCCAATGCGCAGCCGCATATCCAGGCAATGGCCGCCCATGCCGGGGTGGAGCTTGAAACCGATGTCTGGCAGACGCATGGCTATGACCTGCCGCTGCTGGTCAACATGCAGCCCGCCGGGCAATATCTGGGCGAGCGCTTCCACCGCGCCGGCGGGGTTCCGGCGGCGATGTGGGAATTGCTGCAGGCCGGCAAGCTCCACGGCGACTGCCTGACCTGCACCGGAGCGAGTATCGCCGACAACCTTGCGGGCGCCGAAAGCCACGACCGCGAGATGATCCGGACCTATGACGATCCCCTGATCGACCGGGCGGGCTTCATGGTGCTGTCGGGCAATCTCTTCGATTTCGGGATCATGAAGACCTCGGTCATTTCCGAGGGCTTCCGCACCCGCTACCTTTCGCGCCCGGGCATGGAAGGCGTGTTCGAGGCCCGCGCAATCGTGTTCGACGGATCGGACGATTACCACCACCGGATCAACGATCCGGCGCTGAACATCGACGAGGATTGCATTCTGGTGATCCGCGGATCGGGCGTGGTCGGCTGGCCCGGCAGCGCCGAGGTGGTCAACATGCAGCCGCCCGATGCGATGATCCGCGACGGCAAGCAATGGTTGCCGACACTGGGTGACGGGCGGCAATCGGGGACCAGTGACAGCCCCTCGATCCTCAATGTCAGCCCCGAAAGCGCGGTTGGCGGGGGCCTCGCCTGGCTGCGCACCGGGGACATGATCCGCGTCGATCTCAACACGCGGCGCTGCGATGCGCTGGTGGAGGAGGCCGAGATCGCCCGGCGTCAGGCCGAGGAGGACATTCCGCCGCCGCCCGAAAGCGCGACGCCGTGGGAAGAACTGTTCCGTGAAAAGACCGGCCAGCTAGGCGAGGGCGGGGTGATGGAATTCGCGCTCAAGTACCGCGGTACGGCACGCAAACTGCCGCGCCACAACCACTGAACCGCCAGCAATAAGGACGATCAGCGCCGGGCTTCGGTGCTGATCGTCATGCTGGTGGTCAGGCTCTCGCCCGGCTGCAAGCTGTGCATCACCGCGGGATCGCGGTTCAGCGCATCGGGCAAGTGGCTCGCCGGTTCGAGGCACAGGATCCCCGGGAGTTCGGGCGCATAAAGGTGCAGGTGCGCAGCGCCCGAGGCAGTGATGGCGATGCTGCCGTGTTCGTCGCTGATA
>DAIQNP010000323.1:0-3078 GCA_036788335.1 Erythrobacter sp. | reverse complement strand
GAAGGTTTCCGGCAGCGGATCGAAGCCCAATGAGGAAAAGAACTGCTCGCCCACCCTGGTCATTTCGACCGCGTCGAGATCCTTCTGCTGGATAAGCTCGGTCAGGTCATAGCCGATGTCGCCAGTGCCTGGCGGGGCGACGAGCGGGTAGATATTGCCCCATTCCTGCGCCCACATATTGCCAAGCAGGTCGGCGCGGATCGGCCCGGTGCGCGGCTGAACCGCGTCGCCATACTTGTCGTTCAGCTTGCCCCGGACATAGGTGTGGAGCGCAATATAGAGCGGCTTGACCTCCTGCCACATCCGCTCGGTCTCGGCGGCGAATTCATCCGGGCTCATGTCATAGCCCGAACGCCACATCGCGCCCAGATCGTCGAAGCCCAGCTCCTTGGCGCCTTCGTTGGCGATGCCGGTCATGCGAGTATAGTCCTCGCGCATCGGCGCGCCGACATTGTCGTGCCAGCTGACCCACATTTCCCTGAGCTCATCCGGCGTGCGTTCGAGATTGCCCATTTCGGCCTCGATGTCGCTGCCGCTGATCGGCTCACCGTTCAGCGTGCCCTTGCCCTTGCCATAGGCCGAGCCGAGCTGCGTGGCGATCTGCGAGAGTTCCTCCGCCGCGCCGGGGGTCGAGGGAGCGGGCATCCCGATCCCGTTGCGCAGCATTTCGAGCTTGCGGCGGGTCTCGCCGTCGAGCCCTTCGATCCGGGCATAGCGCGCCGCATCATTGGCATAGGCGACCGCCTTCAGAGTGTATTCCGCGCCATACTTGGCTGCGAGCGTATCGCTGTCGTGGTTGATATAGGTCGCGTTGAGCCACGAGACATGGGCGAAGGTCTGCGAGAACTCGGCGAGGTCCGCCTCGACCGCAGCGATCCACGCCTGCGCGCCTTCCGGCGTCTCGGGGTATTGCGCGCTGGCAGTAGGTGCCGTGACCGGGGCTGCGTCTTGCGCTGCCACCGGAGCGGCAAGCCCGATCGCGAGGGCAGCAACCGAGGCCATGCAAAGCGTGGAATATAATTTCATGTGACCCATTCCGTAGTTTCAGTTCAGCGACATTATTAGACTTCTGAACCTGTGCGCCGGTTGAATCAAGCTGCGAGGAACCGGGTCATTGCCTCGCCGAGCTCAGGCTTGATCGCGCTGTCGAGATGCGCGCCGGGCACTTCCTCGAAGGCGGCATCGGGCAGTAGCGCCGCCAGCTCGCTGGCTGAACCATTGTCCGTGTCGCGGTCGCCGGCCACCACCAGCGTCGGCAGGTCGAGCCCCGCCAGCAACGCCGGATCGAGGTCCTCGAAGCTGCCCAGCAGCAACCGCGCCGCGATCCGGTCGACCCCTTGTGACTTCAGGAACTGGCGCGACAGCCAGGCCGGATCGTCGCGGGTGATGGTGTCGAATTCGTCGATCACGCGCTCGAAAAACGCCGCGCGTCGGCGCCAGTCGGCAACCCCGGCCAGCCCCATGCCGCACAATACCAGGCGGCGCGGGGCGAAAATGCCGTTCGCGCAGCCGTGGATCGCGGTGCGCGCACCGAGCGAAAAGCCGACAAGGTCGTAGCCGCCTTCTTCAAGTCCCATATGTTCGATCAGCGCAGCGACATCGCGCACCAGCACGCCGGAGGGATAGGATTCAGGGTCCTGCGGCGCGTCGCTTTGCCCGTGGACCCGGAAGTCAAGCATGATCGCCTTAAACCCGGCGACGGCAAGCCGATCGGCATGGCCCCACTTGATCCAGTTCATCTGCGCGCTGGAGAACAAGCCGTGGAGCAGGATCACCGGCCGGCCCTCGCCCAGCGTATGGACGGCGAGCGGCGTGCCGTCGAAGCTGGCGAAGCGGAAGGTCGCGGTCACGCCCGGCTCAACGGAAGAAGCATTGCGTGCCGGCATAGAGCATGTCGACCGCATCGCCCTCGATAAACCCGCCGATCGCCTGGCCCAGCGCGAATTCCTCGCCCAGCGTGCTGCCTTCGACAGGGGAGAAACCGGGCGCGGCTGCGGCGACGGCGCGGGGGTTGCCGAGTTGCACCATGCCTGAAAGCCGCACCGTCCCGACCGGGTCCGCGTCGCCGTCCTGCGGGGCGTGCCAGTTCCAGCCGACCAGCCGGTCATCCTGGAAATGCGCGGTCAGCCCGCCGGCGAAATCGGTGAAGACCATCGGCCCCGCGCCGCATTCGGCATTGGTACCGGTCCGCAGCGGCTGACCCAGAGTGCGGGCCAGTGCGGCTTCGACCTCGGTCTTCCCAGCTGCGAAGTAGAACGATTCCGGCCCCGCCGACAGCCCGCGACCGGACAGTTCGACCGTGCCGACCGGGATCGCGGCGGCGCTGCTGTCGGCCTGCTGCTGGCGCTCGGCCGGGCTCGGCACGTCGCTGTCGCAGCCCGCCAGTCCAATCGCGCCCGCCAGCGCCACAAGAGCCATCCGCATTGATCTCATCCCTTCTTGAGGTGCCGCCGTCCGAGCAGTTCGGCGATCTGCACCGCGTTCAACGCCGCGCCCTTGCGCAGGTTATCCGACACGCACCACAGCGTCAGGCCGTATTCGACCGTCGGGTCCTCGCGCACGCGGCTGACATAGGTGGCGCTGTCGCCCGCCGCCTCGACCGGGGTGACGTATCCGCCGTCCTCGCGCTTGTCGACCAGCATGATGCCGGGGGCTTCGCGCAGCAGGTCCATCGCCTGCTGGGCGCTGATTTCGTTCTCGAACTCGATATTGACGGCCTCGGAATGGCCGACGAAGACCGGCACGCGCACGCAGGTGGCGTTCAGCTTGATCTTCGCGCCCATGATCTTCTTGGTCTCGACCATCATCTTCCATTCTTCCTTGGTCGAGCCGTCATCAAGGAAGCTGTCGATGTGCGGGATAACGTTGAAGGCGATCTGCTTGGTGAACTTGGCAGGCGCCACCGGATCGCCGACGAAGATCGCGCGCGATTGTTCGAACAGCTCGTCCATCCCCGCCTTGCCTGCGCCGGAGACCGACTGGTAGGTCGAGACCACCACCCGCTTGATCGTGGCGAAGTCATGCAGCGGCTTCAGCGCGACGACGAGCTGCGCGGTCGAACAGTTCGGATTGGCGATG
>DAIQNP010000322.1:0-3081 GCA_036788335.1 Erythrobacter sp. | reverse complement strand
CATCGCCGCATCGACGATGACGAAGGGATCCTTGATCCCGCGCTTGACCCGCACCACGCGGGTCAGCAGCACGCCGGCATTGCCCGCGATCACCCGGCCCGGCTCGAAGATCAGTTTGACACCCCAGTCCTTCGTCACCCGCGCCACCATCGCGCCATACTCCGCCGGGGCAGGCAGTACTTCGCCCACACGGTAAGGCACGCCCAGCCCGCCGCCCAGATCGACATGCGTGACCTCATGCCCCGCCCCGCGCAGCGCCGTCACCAGCGCGCCCAGCTTTTCGAACGCGGCCTCCAGCGGCGCAAGGTCGGCCAGCTGACTGCCGATATGCACCGCCACCCCGCGCAGGTTCACGCCGGGCAGACCCGCCAGCTTGCCGAAGATCTGCCCGGCCTCGGAAATCGGCACGCCGAACTTGTTATCGGCCTTGCCGGTTGAAATCTTGTCATGCGTGCCGGCATCGACATCGGGATTGATCCGCAGCGTGCACTGCGCGGTCATCCCCTTGGCGGCGGCCAGCGCGGCAAGCTCCTCGCCTTCTTCCTCGCTCTCGATATTGAACTGGCCGATCCCGGCATCGAGCGCGGCGTTCATTTCGGCGGTGGTCTTGCCCACGCCCGAAAACACGATCATCCCGGGCGCGATTCCGGCGGCCAATGCGCGGCGCATCTCGCCGACCGATACCACGTCGGCGCCCATGCCCTGGCCCTGCAACACTTTCAGCACGGCAAGGTTGGGGTTGGATTTGACGGCGAAGGCGATCAGCTTGTCGGGCACATCCGCCAGCGCCTCGCGGAACACGCGGGCGTGGCGTTCCAGCGTGGCGCGCGAATAGACGTAAACGGGGGTGCCGACCTCGTCCGCGATGCGCGGCAGGGGGACATCCTCGGCGTGCATGACGCCGTCACGAAGGGCAAAGTGGTCCATCGGCTCGCTTCTATTCCGGGGGCAGGTCGAAGGGATCGTCCTGCCGTTCTTCCGATCGCTGGCGCAGTTCGACGCTGCGTTCGGGTGCGGCCAGCGCGTCGAGCCGCAGCAGTTCGTCGGCGGTCGGGCGGGCATCGGCGCCATAGGGCGCAGTCGGCAGGCTGGTGCCTTTGGGCGGGGTCAACTGTGTGCGCGATCCGCAGGCGGCCAGCGCCAGCGCGGCAAGGACAAGAACGCAACTCCGCATCATCATTCCATTCCCAGCTTGGCCCGCGCGCGTTCCACCTGCACGGCGACCTGCTGCGGCGCCGTGCCGCCATAGGACGCGCGCGCCGCGACCGAGGCATCGACCGACAGCGCGGCATAGACGCTTTGGTCGATCCGTGCATCAATCGCCTGCAAATCGGCCAGCGGCAGGGCGTCGAGCGCCAGCCCACGGCTTTCAGCCAGCTTCACGGCGGCTCCGGTGATATGGTGCGCCTCGCGGAACGGTATGCCAGCCTTGCGCACCAGCCAGTCGGCAAGGTCGGTGGCGGTGGCATAGCCCAGTTCGGCGGCGGCGCGCATCCGGTCGGTGTGGAAGGTGCTGCCCGCGATCATCCCGGTCATCGCCGCGATGCTCAGTTCCATCAGCCCGGCGGCTTCGAACACCGGCGGCTTGTCGTCCTGCATGTCCTTGGAATAGGCCAGCGGCAGGCCCTTCATGGTGATCATCAGGCTGGTCAGCGCGCCGATCACCCGCCCCGAATGGCCGCGCACCAGTTCGGCGGCATCGGGGTTCTTCTTCTGCGGCATGATCGACGATCCGGTCGAGAGGCTGTCGGGCAGGCGGATGAAGCTGAACGGCTGGCTCGCCCACAGGATCAGTTCTTCGGCCAGCCGCGACAGGTGCAGCGCGGCGGCGGAGCACACGTAAAGGAAATCCAGTGCGAAATCGCGGTCCGATACGGCGTCGAGGGAATTGGCGGTCGGCGCATTGAAGCCGAGCGCGCTTGCCGTCGCATCGCGGTCGATCGCAAAGCCGGTGCCCGCCAGCGCGGCGCTACCCAGCGGGCATTCGTTCATTCGTGCGCGCGCATCCGCCAGCCGCGCCCGGTCGCGCTGCAGCATTTCGTAATAGGCCATCAGGTGGTGGCCAAGGGTGACGGGCTGCGCGGTTTGCAGGTGGGTGAAGCCGGGCATGATGCTGGCCGCGTGCTCGCCTGCGCGGGTCACCAGCGCGCGCTGCAATCCGGCAAGGCCTGCGTCCATCTGATCGAGCGCATCGCGCACCCACAGGCGGAAATCGGTCGCCACCTGATCATTGCGGCTGCGCGCGGTATGGAGCCGTCCGGCGACCGGGCCGATGAGTGCGGCCAGCCGGCTTTCCGTGGTCATGTGGATGTCTTCGAGATCCCAGTCCTCGGGCACGCCGTCCGCTTCGTACTCGGCGGCGACCGCGTCGAGCCCGTTGGCGATGACCAGCGCATCCTCGGCGCTGACGATGCCGGTCGTGCCGAGCATCGCCACATGCGCTTTGGATGCGGCGATGTCCTGCCGCCACAGCGCCTTGTCGAACGGAATCGAAGCGTTGATTTCGCGCATGATCGCGCTAGGCCCGTCAGCGAAGCGGCCGCCCCACATGGCGTTGGTCGCGGTCCCGCTGCTCTCACCCTTATCGGAGGCTGTCATGTCCCGCTCTTCGCTCATTGTTGCCGTGTCGCTCCTGCTGCTGGCGGGATGCGATAGGGCGGCGGACGGCGCGGCGCAACCGGGCGCGGAGCAGGCGGGCGATCTGCCGCCGCCGCCGCCGCCACTGCCGGGCGAGCCGGTGCGTTCCTTCGCCGGGACGCCGCTGCCCGATCTGACCTTTGCCGATCCTTCCGGAGCCACGCTCGATCTCGCCGCGCAGGACGGGCCGGTGCTGATCAACCTGTGGGCGACCTGGTGCCCGCCCTGCGTCAAGGAAATGCCGCAACTCGACACGCTGGCCGCTGATCTGGCGGACGAGGTGCGGGTGATCACCGTCAGCCAGGATCTGCGCGGGGCCGAGGTGGTGACGCCGTTCTTTGCGCAGCGAGATTTTCAGCGGCTCGAACCGTGGCTCGATCCCGATGCGGAACTGTCCGCGCAGTTCACACCGGAAGGCGCCTTGCCGCTGACGATCCTGTTCGA
>DAIQNP010000321.1:0-3084 GCA_036788335.1 Erythrobacter sp. | reverse complement strand
ACCAGCTGTTCCCGCGCGGGCTGATGCTGATGGATTTCGACCATCACCGGATCGATCGCCGCGCCCTGTCGATCGCCTTCAAGCCCGAACCGATGCGGCATTACTCGGGCGCGCTCAACCGCGGTATCGCCCGCGAAGTGGCGCATTGGGCGGGCGACCTGCGGTTCTATCCGGCGATCAAGAAGCTCACCCTCGATCTCGCCGCCGACAGCTTCATCGGCCTGCCGTGGGGGCCCGAATCCGACAAGATCAACGAAGCCTTCGTCGACATGGTGCAGGCCTCGGTCGCGCCGGTGCGCCGTCCGCTGCCCTTCACAAAGATGAAGAAGGGCGTCGATGGCCGGGCCTTTCTGGTCGATTACTTCACCCGCGAAACCCTGCGCCGCCGGGCCGAGGGCGGGGGGCAGGACATGTTCAGCCAGTTCGCCACCGCCACGCGCGAGGACGGATCGCTGCTGCCGGTGGACGAGGTGGTCGACCACATGAACTTCCTGATGATGGCGGCGCACGACACCATCACTTCGTCGGCCACATCGCTGATCTATCACCTCGCCGCCAACCTCGAATGGCAGGAGAAGCTGCGCGCGGAGATTTTCGCGGTTACCGGCGGACCGGATGCTTCGGGCGAGCCGCGTCCGCTTGCCTACGACGATCTCGGCAAGCTCGATCTGACCGAGATGGCGTTCAAGGAATCGCTGCGGATGATCCCCCCGGTGCCGTCGATGCCGCGCCGGGCTTTGCGCGGGTTCGAATTTGGCGGCTATCATATCCCGGCGGGCGCGATGGTGGGGATCAACGTCTACTGGACCCACCATTCCGAGGAATACTGGGACAACCCCTTCGCCTTCGATCCGCTGCGCTTCACGCCGGATCAGGTTAAGGCCCGGCACAAATATGCCTGGGTCCCGTTCGGGGGCGGCGCGCATATGTGCCTGGGGCTGCACTTTGCTTATATGCAGGTGAAGATCCTGCTGGCGCAGATACTCCAACGCTACCGGATCGAGGCGGCCGAGGGCTATGATCCCGAATGGCAGGACTGGCCGATCCCACAGCCCAAGGATGGGCTGAAGGTGACTTTCGCTCCGTTGTGAAACGGCGCGAGTCCCCGCGCAGGCGGGGACCTCCATCGACCTTGCGCGCCCCTGACTGAGATCCCCGCCTGCGCGGGGACTCGCACCAATCAGAAATCCCAGGCGATGCCGTCCTTTTCCCAATCGCCGTAGCGGGTGGGGGAGAGGTCGCGGGGTTCGTCCTTCAGCGGATCGGTGAGCCTTGGCGCAGGCACCGGATCATTGGTCCAGTGGGCGGGCTTCTTGAACGCCTGGGCGGCCGCGGATTTCTGCTTGGTCATGGGATGCAAATGCGCACGCTGGCACTTTGTTTCAAGCAGGGTTAGAGGCTGGCCTTATGCCCCAGACCCCCGGACTTCCCGTGCGCCGCGCTGCGCTCCGCCTGCTCGACGCCGTGCTGCGCCGCGGCGAGACGCTGGAGATGGCCGAGGGCGGCGCGCTTGGCGATATCCGCTCCGCCCCCGACCGGGCGCTGGCCAAGGCGGTCGCGGGCGAGACATTGCGCTGGCTGACCGATCTCGATGCCCTGATCGACAGCGCCACGCAGCAAAACCTGCCCGATGATGCCAAGGCGCGGATGGTGCTGCGGATCATGCTGACACAGGCGCTCAGGCTCGACACCCCGCCGCACGCGGTGATCGCGACCGGCTTGCCGCTGCTGACTGGTGGCCCGCGCAGGCTTGCGCACGGCGTATTTTCCGCGCTGGTGAAGCCGGGCCGCAGCGTGCTGCCCGACGCGCCGACCCTCCCCGAGGCTGCACGGATACGCTGGGGCGAGGAGCGCGCTGCCGCCATCGCGCCGGGCCTCGCCTTCCCGCCCGAACTCGATCTGGCTCTGAAGGACGCGGCCGAAACCGAGACCCGCGCCGTGTCGATGGGCGGTGTCACGCTGGCACCGGGCCATATCCGCCTGCCGCGCGGCGCGGCGGTCGAGAGCCTGGCCGATTTCAAGGCGGGTGATTGGTGGGTGCAGGATTTGGCCGCTCAGATCCCGGCGCGGCTGCTGGGCGATGGCGGCGGCAAGAACGTACTCGACCTGTGCGCCGCCCCCGGCGGCAAGACGATGCAGCTTGCGGCGGCGGGCTGGAAGGTAACCGCGCTCGACAGCTCCAAGCGGCGGCTGGAATTGCTCAAGGACAATCTGAAGCGTACCGGGCTGAAAGCCTCGCCGGTCCGCGCCGATGCGCTGACGTGGGAGCCCAAGCACCGCTACGACGCGATCCTGATCGATGCGCCCTGCACCGCCACCGGCACCTGCCGCCGCCACCCCGATGTCCTGCACCGCATCGGCGCGCGGCAGATCCCCGAGCTGGTGGAACTGCAACGTGCGCTGACGGCCAAGGCGGCCGAATGGCTCAACCCCGGCGGGGTGCTGGTCTATGCGGTATGTTCGCTGGAGGTGGAGGAGGGCGAGCAGCAGGCGGCGTGGATCGACGCCGAACTAGGACTTACCCCCGCGCCGATCACGCCGGAGGAACTGCCCGCTGGTCTGACCGCGACGCCCGAAGGCTGGCTGCGCACGCACCCGGGGATGCTGGCGGATCAAGGCGGGCTGGACGGGTTCTTCGTGGCGCGGTGGGTGAAGAGCTAACCCCCCTGTCGTCGCCCCGGACTTGCCTGCCCCGGCGCAGGCCGGGGATCCGGGGCTCGGCTTGCTTTTTCCGCCCGCGCCAAAGAAAGCCAAGCTTCGTGTCAAGTACGGGGCGACGAACCTTAGATTGTTGCCAATGGGGTCGCTTGCTGCAATTCTGCTTTCGGGATTGTGTCCGGGCGCGGCGAATGACCGAAACTGGGTGGAGAGCGGAATGTCTGGAATGGGCGGCATCCCAGCGTTGGAGCGCTTCTTGGCTGCCGATGCTGCCGGGAAGGGACGGCAACCGGCTGCGACTGAGGGTTGCGCGAGCGCTTCCTGCGCTATTGGGCACGCCGTGCGTCACTCACAATCAGGCTGGCCCACCAGATAGGGTGGCTCGCCGATCTTCCTGAGCCGTTCCAGAGCCGAACACAGATCGAT
>DAIQNP010000320.1:0-3091 GCA_036788335.1 Erythrobacter sp. | reverse complement strand
GTCACCGCATCGCCCCAGTGATTGCCGCTCGCCTGCCCCAGCGCAAAGCCGTGGAAAGACCCGAAGCCCGCCATGTTGGCCGAGGAAATCAGCGCGCGGCGGACAATATATTCCTCGTTGCCGGGGAACTGCGCCCAGAAGGCGGGTTCGAGATTGGTGTCCTCGCGCACCGCGATCGCGCCGGTATCGGCGAGCGCGGCGGCGCAGGAAGCCATCGCGTCATCGAGCCGGTCAAGCGAGCGTTCGCGCACCAGCACGGTCAGGTGATGGTCGCCGAAGCCGACCCCGCCATTGCCCAGCGCATCGCGCGCCGCCATCATGTCCGCGCGTTCGGCGGCGGCCTCCTCGTCCACCGAACGCGAGCGGCGCAGGGCGAGGTCGATCCGCTCTTTCGCTGTGGTGCGTTCGTTGGGGGCGTAGCTTTCGGTCACCGCCATCTCGAACGGCAGCCGCAGCAGGTTGTCGAGCAGGCCGGGCGAAGTCGCCTCAGGATAATCCTTGAGACCGAGGATCGCGGCGAAATCGGGTGCCGCGCTGCCCCGCAGCTCCATCGCGTCCAAACCAAAACTGGCACGGCGATAGGGCAGCATGTGGCCAATATCAGTCTCGGGCGACGGGCGGCGCACCGGACGCATCTCGCCATTGAACAGCGCCGAGAGCAATTCGAGCATTTCCGAATTGTTGCCGCCGCGATCCGACCCTGCCGCCTGGTAATCGCCCAGCACCGCCGCGCCATAATTCGACAGCGAGGCGACCAGCCCCGTGATCGCGGCCTTGAGGCTGCGGATATCCTTCGGGTCAGCTTCGGGTTCGTCCTGTCCCTGACGCGAGAAGAATTTGGAGAACCGTTCGGGCAGGCCCGTCTTGCCGCGCGCGGGGCGACGGATCAGCGTGACGAACTGGTCATTGATGAACAGCGATCCGCCCGCCAGCCGCTGTTTCCAGCGCGTATCGATATGGCGCGACAGCGCATCGGGGAACTCGGCCTCCAGTTCCACCTCGACCCGCCGGCGGATAACGTGGTGATACATCACGAAGCGCGCATCGAGCGTCGAGCGCAGCATCACTTCGCGGGTGGCAGCGTGGGCGTTGAGCGCGTCCGAATCTTCGGTTTCGAACAGCAGGCCGGGGACCTGGATCGCGCTCATCACGGAGCCGTCGCGCAGCAGCACGGTGTTCTCGTCCACCAGCCGCGCATAGGGCAGCCGGTCGCCGACGCGGGCTTCCTTGGCGCTCCAGGCGGCGGGTCCAATCCATTTCACCATGTCCGGCCCTCCTTGTTGAGGCCACTCAGCAATTGCGTCACGGGGCGTAGCTGTTGCAGCCCCAGCGCTTGAAGTTCGGCACGCGCGGGCATTTCGATACCTTGGTGATCCACAGGTCGAAGATACGCGGTTCGCGCAGGGAAGCGAAGTAGCCGATCACATGCATCGCGATCGGCACGGGAATGATCCAGAAGCTCTTGATCATCAGGAAGGCGATCGTGGTCACCATCAGGTTGATGATGAAGAAATTCATCGTCACGCCCGCAAACATCTGCGGGCGGGTGAGCGCGCGGTGCACCGGGTTGCAGACAAGCTCGCTCATCGCAGCCTCCTACCCTGCTGCCGACTGGATGCCGGCGACGATGGTGGTCGCGCCGAACAGGATGAACACGCCGACGATCACGGTCGCGCCGAAACGCCAGTTCATCCGCCCGGTCAGCATCATGAAGCCGATCGCCGCCACCGCCATCACCGCCACCGTGGTGGCAACCGTGCCGAGCAGCGTGCCCTGGAGCCACAACAGCGCCGAATTGATCGGGCCGGACCCCGCCGGGTCAGCCCCTTGCGCCAGGGCAACGCCCGGAGTGAGCGCGAGCGCCAGCAGCGCGAACAGGCGGGCGGGCAGGCGGAACAGCGAAGTCATTGCAGGTCTCTTGGTCCTTGGAAGCTGGCGGTTCACGGTGCTGGGTTCACTGTACCGGAACGCGCGCATGGTTGGCGAGACGGCCCATGATGGCCGCAACATAGTGCTTTGTTTCGCGGATATTGGGAATGCCGCCCGCACGCATCACGCGGCCCGGCCCGGCATTATAAGCGGCCAGCGCCTTTTCGAGATCGCCGCCGAAGCGGTCGAGCTGTTCGCGCAGGTAGCGCGCCCCGCCCTCCAGATTGGCGAAGGGATCATCGGCATCCACGCCGAGATAGCGTGCCGTGCCCGGCATCAATTGGGCCAGCCCGCGCGCGCCCACCGGCGAAACGGCGTTTTCGCGCCAGCGGCTTTCCTGCCACACCAGCGCTTCGAGCAGGCTCGGGCTGAGGTCGAACCGCTGGCTCAGCTCGTGGATCTTGGCGGTGTAGCGCAGCGGCACCCCGGCGGCATGGCGCGCCGGGTCGGCGATCGCGAATTCAGGGATGGACGGTCCGTCATAGGCGACCGACATCGGCATGGCATCGGGCGACGCGTCATCGACAGGGTCGAGCGGCACAGCGGCCAGCGGGCCGGACACCCAGCGCGCGCCGTCGGCGTCAAGCTCCAGCACGTCCGCCCGCGCCTCGACTGCGAGAGCGAGCAGAGCAGCAGCAATACAAACACGGCTCGCCGACGCGAGAATCATTTCCGGGACCCTCCAGGAAGTCCCCTTTGTCTATCCTAAATGACAGGCGGGTGACAGTCTTGCGAAACGTCCGGGTCGGGTTGCGGCGTAAAGCCTGCGTAGTGTCGCAAAACGCCGCAGGTTGGCGGGGTGCCTCCGAACGAACGTGCCTCCGTTCCTCCGCGCCCCGCCGACGAGCGGTCAGTCGCGCAGTGTCAGCTGGTCCTTGCGCGCGGCGGCGACGCGGAACTCGCCGCGGTCGAGCATCCGGATTGCCTTGCGGGCCAACCGGCGGCTGTCGGTGCTGGTGCCATCGGCGATGTCCAGATCGATCGGACGGCTGGACAGTGCCTGCTCGAACGCGGCGCGTGCCTTGGCGTCATCGCCCTGCTGGGCATAGGCGATGCCGAGATTGATCAGCACGGCAGGATCATTGGGATCCTCAGCGATCGCGCGGGTCAAGGCTGCAATCGCCTCTCCCTTGCGACCGGCGGCGAGCGAATCTGCTGCAAG
>DAIQNP010000319.1:0-3097 GCA_036788335.1 Erythrobacter sp. | reverse complement strand
GCGCCTGTCTCGACGCCTGCCCGACCGATGCCTTCCCCGCGCCCTACCGCCTGGATGCACGGCGCTGCATTTCCTACCTTACGATCGAGCACAAGGGACCGATTGCCGAGGAATTCCGCGCCGCCTTGGGCAACCGCATCTATGGCTGCGACGATTGCCTTGCGGTCTGCCCGTGGAACAAGTTCGCGAGCGAGGCGCAGGCCATGCGCGAATTTCTCCCCCGCGCCGAACTGGTCGCCCCGCGTCTGGCAGAACTGCTGGCATTGGACGATGCGGGGTTCCGGGCATTGTTTTCGGGCTCACCGATCAAGCGGATCGGGCGCGACCGGTTCGTGCGCAACTGCCTCTATGCCGCCGGGAACAGCGGCGATCCGGCGCTGCTCCCGCGAGCTGAGGCGCTGGCCGCCGATCCCGATCCGGCGGTGGCCGATGCTGCGCAGTGGGCGCTCGCGCGGCTCAGATCAGATCCTTGATCGCCACTTCGGGGTCGGCCAGCACCGCCGGGTCGATCCGCCGCGCCCCGCTTTCGAGCAGCTTTCGCGCCTGCACGTAATCCTTCATCATGTTCACGCAGTCGAAGGCGATCGGGTGCCCGGCGCGCATGTACACCACGGTGAACTTGCGGCTGGCAGGATCGCCGCGCAGCACGGTCGCATCGTGATCGAGGCTCAGGCCCGCCGTTTGCAGTTTGAGATCATACTGGTTCGACCAGAACCACGGCAGGGCGTTGTAGGGCTCCTTCTCGCCCATGATCGCCTTGGCGACGGTGATCGCCATGTCATGCGCGTTCTGGACCGATTCGAGCCGGATCACGGCATTGTCGGCATAAGGATTGGCGTGCGCGGCGCAGTCGCCGATGGCGTAGATGTCGTCCAGCGTCGTGCGGCAGCAGAAGTCGACATCGACCCCGCCCGACCCGGCCGCGCCGGCCGCGATCAGCGGGGCGATGGCGGGCACGATCCCGATGCCGACCACCACCATGTCACAGGCCACCGCCTCGCCGCTGTCGAGCGTGACGCCGGTGACCCGGCCGTGATCCTCGCCCAGCACCGATTTGACCGCCTCGCCCAGCCGCACGTCGACGCCCTGGCGGCGGTGTTCGGCGGCATAGAAGTCGGACAGGTCCTCGCCCGCGACGCGCGCGAGCAGGCGCGGCAGCATCTCGACCAGCGTGACTGCGCAGCCGAGCTTCCTCAGCACCGCCGCCGCCTCCAGCCCGATATAGCCGCCGCCGATCACCACCGCATGTTTCGCTCCAGCGGCGAGCGCTTCCATCATCGCGTCGGCATCGGACTTGTCGCGGACATAGAACACGCCGGGCAGGTTCGCGCCCGGCACCGGCAGGCGGCGCGGATCGCCGCCGCCCGACCAGATCAGCTTGCGATAGGTCACCGCGCTGCCATCCGACAGGGTCAGCCGGTGCGTGACCGGATCGATCGCCGTCACCGCCGCGCCGAGCCGCAGGCCGATCTCTTTTTCCGCCCAGAACTTCTCGGGCCGGATCATGATCCGTTCGAACCCCTTGTCCCCGGCGAGATATTCCTTCGACAATGGCGGGCGTTCGTAAGGCGGGGCCTTGTCGCGCCCGATCATCAGGATCGAACCTTCGTGGCCGTGCTGGCGCAGGGCAATGGCCGCCTGCGCGCCGCCGTGGCCGGTGCCGACGATCACGACGTCCGCATGATCGGGGGCATGATCCGGGCCATGATCGGGGCCGTGCTGGGTTTCGGGTGTGTCCATCGCTTCCTCTTTGCCGTGGCGGCGCTCAGGCGCGTTGACTTGCCGCAAACAGCCGCGCGGTCAACCTGATGGTTTGACAGTGAGACGGCCCGCCCCGCTTACCGCTCCAGCAGGTTGCGCGCCTGGCTGGCGATCTGGGCCAGCATGGCCGGGCCGACCGGGGGGCGGGCCTGGGCGCGGGCGACCATTGCGCGGAACTGCTCCACCGCCCGGGCATTGCGCGTCGCCCAGTCGGCGACCGCGCCGAGCGGATCGGGCTGGCCCCCGCTCTGGCCCTCGTCCCGGCGCATCTGGCGGCGCAGGAATTCGAGCCGCATCTGCTGGAAATCGCGCGCCAGGCCCGACACCAGCAACCGCTCCCACACGTCGGACGGCGACATGTGCGCTGCCGTCCCCTGCGCCCAGTCGAGCCCCAGCCGCCCGCCGATCCCGGCAAAGGCATGGGTCAGCAGCTTGGCATCGATCCCGGTGTCGAGCGCCAGCCGGGCAAGGCCGATCGCGCCGTCGAAATCGAACAGGATCGCCACCCGCGTCGCCAGCTCCTCGGGCGCGCCGCTGGCGACAAAGGCACTGCGCAGTTGGCCCGAACGGGCGCGCAGTTCGGCCGCCAGCAGTTCCTCGCGCGCCTCGGCCAGGGTGTCCACCGCGCCTTCGAGCTCGGCAATCATCGCGCCGGGTGCGACCTTGCCGGCAGCGGTGCGCAGCACGTCGGACATCAGGTTGGCGACCGCAGCGGCCAGCCGGTCGAACAGTTCGAGCCGCACCGGCTCGGCCATCTCGGCCCGGTCGAGAACGGCCCACAGCGGCTCCAGCGCGAACAACCGTTCGGTCACCACGAAGGCTGCCGCCACTTCGGCAAGGCCGACGCCTTCCTCCTCGGTCAGTTCGAAGGGGTGGACCATGCCCATCCGGTTGATCATGCGATTGGCAAGGCTGGTGGCGATCATCTCGCGCCGCAGCCGGTGGCCGCGGATCTGCGCGGCGTAGTGCTTGCGCATCGGCGCGGGGAAGCGCGCGATCAGCATCGGCTCCAGCGCCGGATCATCGGGCAGCGCGCTGGCCTCGATCGCATCCTGCAAGGCGAGCTTGGCCGAGGACAGCAGCACGGCCAGTTCGGGCCGGGTCAGCCCCTGCCCATCGGCTGCGCGCCGCGCCAGCGTTTCGCCATCGGCAAGGCCCTCGGTGCGGCGGTCGAACCCGCCCAGCTCCTCCAGCCGTTCGATCAGCCGGACATAGGGCGCGGTCGCGCGCACGCCGCCCGCTTCGGCGATCGACAGCGCCAGCGCCTGCAAGCGGTTGTCTTCGAGCACGATGGCGGCGACATCGTCGGTCATCGCGGCCAGCAGCGTGTTGCGCT
>DAIQNP010000318.1:0-3120 GCA_036788335.1 Erythrobacter sp. | reverse complement strand
GTTCGATCGCGGGCCCTGCAACACTTGGACGCGATCGACATCCGACGAACTCGATCACAGTCACTTTACAGGATAGCGGCGACGACATCGTGGACGATCGTCCCTTTGGCCAGCTGCCAGCAGGAACCGTAGCTTGTTGCCCTTACGTGACCGGAACCGGTCAGGCAGAAACCGGCCCCCATTGCAACCGTTTGGCAAGGCGCCCCCAATGCGGTCGTTAAGCGGGTCCGGGTCGATGCCCGGAAGCGGACGTTGTGCAATTGCGCTCGGGAGCGTTCGGCGCGCTCGCCGCGCAATCGGTCGATCGTTACGCCAAAGCGTGGAGGCGCCGGCCCGAGGCGGTTCGAGCGCTACCGACGAGAGCCTCGGAAAGGGAACAGTGAAGCGCGTGCCGGCTCGGCGCCATCTGGCACCTCGGCCGACGACCACTTCATGCCTTGAAACCCGACAGCTTTGCGCTCTTTCTGGTGGGCATGGACCTGCTGGATTTTGGCCTGAAGCCCTTGCTGTTGATTTCCGCTAAGAGTTGACCCTGGGTTTTCGCTGAGAAGTGACCCGTCTTGGATGTATGTCCCGCGGTGCGGGCGGTTGGTCAAGTGGTGGCTAATTCCTTTCTGGCTGTTGTGGTGGTGGCGCTGGCTCGGAAGCGGAAGCTGTCGTTTCCGGTTTCGAGGATGTGGCAGTGGTGGGTCAGGCGATCCAGGAGGGCGGTGGTCATTTTGGCATCGCCGAAGACGCTGGCCCATTCGCTGAAGCTGAGGTTGGTGGTGATGACGACGCTGGTGCGCTCGTAGAGTTTGGAGAGCAGGTGGAAGAGCAGCGCGCCGCCTGACGGGCTGAACGGCAGATAGCCCAGCTCATCGAGGATGATGAGATCAAGCCGCGTACCGCCGCTCGGCAAGCTGGCCGGCTTTGTTCATGGCCTTTTCCTGTTCGAGCATGTTGACCAGATCGACGGTGGAGAAGAACCGGACTTTCTTGCGGTGATGCTCGATGGCCTGCACGCCGAGCGCGGTGGCCACATGGCTTTTGCCGGTGCCCGGTCCGCCGATCAGGACTATATTGTCAGCGCTGTCCATGAAGTCGCCGCGATGGAGCTGACGGACAAGGGCTTCGCTCACCTCGCTGGCAGCGAAGTCGAAGCCGGCCAGGTCCTTGTAGGCCGGGAAGCGGGCTGCCTTGATCTGGTAAGCGATCGAGCGGACCTCCCGTTCTGCTATTTCGGCCTTGAGCAACTGGGAGAGGACCGGCACGGCAGCGTCGAACGCCGGCGCCCCCTGTTCCATCAAGTCGGCGACGGCCTGGGCCATTCCGTACATCTTGAGGCTCTTGAGCATGACCACGACGGCCCCGCTTGCAGGGTCATGACGCACGGCTCACCGCCTTTCCGCGCAGCGCATCGTAACGCGTGACATTGGCCTTGGGTTCGCGCTGCAGGATCAAAACCTGCGGCGCATCGATGGCAACGGTGCTGGTCGCCTTGCCGTCAATCAGCCGGTGCAGGATGTTGAGGATATGGGTCTTGGCAGGAACGCCAGCCTCAAGCGCCAGCTGAACAGCGCATAGCACCGACTGCTCATCATGGTGCAGGACGAGCGCGAGTATTTCCGCCATCTCCCGGTCTCCGCCGGGGCGCTTCAGGAGATGGCCCTGCAGCGCTCGGAATGCATCGGGCATGTCGGTAAAGGGCGCACCGTTCCTGAGCGCGCCGGGCTTGCGCTGGATCACCGCCAGATAATGCCGCCAGTCATAGACCGTCCGCCCCGGTTGATCGTGCGACCGCTCGATTACGCGCCCATGCGCGCACAGGATCTGGCCTTCAGCGGCAATCACAACCCGATCCGGGTATATCCGCAAGGACACAGGCCGGTTGGCGAAGGATGCCGGCACGCTGTATCGGGTGCGCTCGAAGGTGATCAGGCAGGTCGGCGATACCCGCTTGGTGTGCTCGACGAAGCCATCGAAGGGCCGCCCCAGCGGCATCAGGCAGCCTACCTCGGCAGCATGCACTTGCGCCACGGTGCCGGGCAGAACGCCGTGCGGGATCTCGCCCCATTGGGCGACGCACCGTTCCTCGAGCCAGGCGTTCAGCGCCTCCATGTCCGGAAAGCCGGGCATAGACTGCCACAATCGGCGCCGCGCATCCTGCACGTTCTTCTCGACCTGGCCCTTTTCCCAACCCGCCGCCGGGTTGCAGAACTCCGGCTCGAACAGATAATGGCTCGCCATCGCGGCAAAGCGGGCGTTGACCTGCCGTGCCTTCCCCGAACCGATCTTGTCGACCGCGGTTTTCATGTTGTCGAAGATCCCGCGCCGCGGCACGCCGCCCAGCACGCGGAAAGCCCGGCCGCTTTGCGGCCAAGACGTAAATCAGCGCGGCATGGCCGCGCGGGGGGTCAGCGCGTCGAACAGCATCTCGTGGGTCTGCAGCGGATAGGCCCTGACGATGAAGGCTTTGCTGTGTGCCAGCTTGGTGTGCGCGGCCTGCAGCTTGGTCGGCTTGCCGGCGATCACGGCCCAGTCCTCGCTCCAGTCGAACTGGAAGGCCTCGCCCGGTTGGAACACCAGCGGCACGAAGGTACCGCGGCCGCTGGTCTGCTGTTCAAGCTGCCGCTCGGCTTTCCATGCACGCACGAAGGCCGCCACACGGCCATAGGCACCATCAAAGCCCAGAGCGACCAGATCAGCATGCATCTGCCTGGCCGTGCGCTTGAGCTTGCGCGACTTGCCAGCATCAATGCGCAACCAGCCCGACAGCGTCTCGGCAAAAGGGTCCAGCTTGCTCGGACGTTCGGGAACCTTGAACTTCGGCTCCACCGTGTCGCTGCGCAAATATCGGCGGATCGTGTTCCGCGACAACCCAGTACGCCGCTCAATCTCCCGGATCGGCATCCCTTCGCGGAAATGCCAGCGCCGGATCACACTCAGTAACGCCATGTCGATCACTCCAATGTCCCCCGACGCAACAGCCAGGGAGAAGGTCAAAACATGGGTCAAATCTCAGTGGAAATTTACGCCCCTCCAGGGTCAACTCTCAGCGGAAATCAACACCGTCCGGCCCTTGCTCGAAGATGACCGCGATTTTGCTGACGATCTCTTCAAATCGCCGACTGACGAGGC
>DAIQNP010000317.1:0-3150 GCA_036788335.1 Erythrobacter sp. | reverse complement strand
GGGTCGTAGCGGTCGGCCCGCTGCCACAGATTGATATAGACGTCTTGCAAGGCGTCCTCGGCCTCCTTTCGATCACCCAAGATACGCAAGGTTATTCCGAACAGCTTCACCCGTGTGGCGCGGTAAATTTCCTCCAGCGCAGCAGCGTCGCCGTCGGCCAGCCGGATCATGGCATCGCGCAGCGCTTCGCGCGCTTCGGGGCTGGAAGACCGGGGACGCGCGGCCATCAGCAACCGCTCCCGCACGGGTTGTCGCCGCTTTCGACCTGCAAGGTCGAATGGCCCACGCCGAAGCGCGCTTCCAACGAGGCGGCGATGTCGCGCAGCACGCTGTCGGAGGCGGGGCGCCCCGGCATCACCAGATGCGCGGTCAGCGCGGTTTCGGTGGTCGACATCGGCCAGACGTGCAGGTCATGCACTGCGGTCACCCCTTCGAAGCTGGCGAGATGCTGCTTGACCTCACCCAGATCGATCCGCGCCGGCACGGCGAGCAAGCCCATCGTCAGGCTGTCGCGCGCGAGCCCCCAGGTGCCCCACGCGATCACCGCGACGATGGCAAGGCTGACCAGCGGGTCGATCCAGGCAAACCCTGTGAACATGATCGCGAGGCCCGCCACCACCACGCCGAGCGAGACCGCCGCGTCGGCCGCCATGTGGAGATAGGCCCCCTTGATGTTCAGATCCTCTTGCCCGCGCAAAAACAACATGGCCGTGAACGCGTTGATCGCGATCCCGATCCCGGCGACGATTACCATCGCCATTCCGTGGGGTTCCTGTGGGGTCCACAGGCGGTGGAAAGTCTCGAACAGGATCGCCCCGATCGCCACCGCCAGCAGCAGCGCATTGGCGAGCGCGGCAAGGATGGTCGAGCTCTTGTAGCCATAGGTGAAGCGCCCCGAAGGCGGGCGGCGCGCGGCGACGCTGGCGACCCATGCGAGCACCAGCGCCAGCACATCCGACAGATTGTGCCCCGCGTCCGCCACCAGCGCCATCGAGCCGTAGAGGAGCCCGGCGGCCCCCTCGATCACGACGAACACCGAATTGAGCCCGATTCCGATCAGGAAGGCGCGGTCGAAATTGGCGGGGGCATGATGGTGCCCGTGCGCATCATGCAGCCCGTGGCAATCGGATGCGCCGCTGCCGTGGTGGGCGTGGTGATGATGGGCGTGCGCGTGCATGGAAGGTCGTCAATAGCCGCAGGCGCGCTCCGCGTCACCTGTCTTGGACAGTACTGTCAGTCGTTCAGTTCGAGGCGCCGCTCGATCCACCGGGGTCGAACTGGCCTATTGGTAGACGCAGGCATCCAGCCCGTCACGCCGCACGATACCGATCCGGCGTTCGATGCTGTTGCCGTGGCGCGCCAGCCAGCCGCCGGGGTTCTTGACCGCGCGCTTCTTGGGGCTGGGCAGGGCGACCGCCATCCGGCTTGCCTCGTCGGCGGAGAGGCGCGCGGCGGAGTGGCCGAAGTATCGCTGCGCCCCGGCCTCCGCGCCGTAGGTGCCGATCCCGGTTTCGGCGATGTTGAGGTAGACCTCCATGATCCGCCGCTTGCCCCACACCGCTTCGATCCAAAAGGTGAACCACGCCTCCAGCCCCTTGCGGAAGAACCCGCCGCCCTGCCACAGGAACACGTTCTTGGCGGTCTGCTGGCTGATGGTCGATCCGCCGCGCTGGCGCTCCCCCGCCAGCCGTTCCTCGAGCGCCTGCTCGATCGCTTCGCGGTCGAAGCCGAAATGTTCGCAAAAACGCGAATCCTCCGCCGCAATCACCGCGGAGACCAGGTTGCGGTCGATATTGTCGAGGCTCTGCCAATCCTTGGTGATGCCGTTTTCGTCCATCAGCATGGTCGCGGTGACCGGCACAGGCAGCCATTTGAACGCGATCACCAACGCCAGCGTCACGCCGACGAACCACAGGACGATCTTGGCAAGGATGCGGGCAATGCGAAGGGCCATGCCGCCTGCCTTAGCGAAGCGGAACGCGCCCGCAAAGCATCACGGCTTGCAGCGCGCGCCGGGGCATGGTTACCTTCCCACCGTTCCATCAGGGGGAGACGATCCGATGCGCCTGTTTCACACCATTGCCGCCAGCCTGTTCGCGCTGGCCGCCGCGCTGCCTGCCGCGCCGCTTGCCGCCGAGGATGCGGACCTGGTGCAGATCATCGAGGCCGAATACGACAATTACCTCGCGCCGCTGTTCGTCGATTTCCATCGCAATCCCGAATTGTCGTTCCTCGAAAACCGCACGGCGGCGCGGATGGCGGCGGAATTGCAGGCTGCCGGGGTCGTGGTCACCACCGGCGTCGGCGGCACCGGGGTGGTCGGGATGCTGCGCAATGGCGATGGCCCGCTGATCCTGCTGCGCGCCGACATGGACGGGCTGCCGGTCGAGGAGAAGTCGGGCCTCGATTACGCCTCCACCGCGACGCAGGTGGCGCAGGACGGCGAGGAATACGCGGTGATGCACGCCTGCGGCCACGATGTGCACATCACCTCGATGATCGGCACCGCGCGGCGGCTGATCGCGATGAAGGACCGCTGGAGCGGCACGATCATGTTCGTGGTCCAGCCCGCCGAGGAGCTGGTGGCAGGGGCGAGGGCGATGATCGAGGACGGATTATATGACCGCTTCGGCAAGCCCGACTATGCGCTCGCCTTCCACGTCGCGGCGCAGCTGGCGACCGGCAAGGTTTCGGCCGCCGAGGGCACGCAGTATTCGGGCTCGTCGGCGGTGACCCTGACCGTACCCGGTGTCGGCACCCACGGCGCATCGCCGCATCTGGGGCGCGACCCGGTCTATATCGCGGCGCAGATCATCACCGCGCTGCAATCGATCGGCAGCCGCGAGATCTCGCCGCTGAAGCCGGTGGTGGTGACCGTGGGTTCGATGCATGCGGGCACGCGCGGCAACATCATCCCCGACGAGGCGGTGCTGCAACTGACCGTGCGCGCCAATGACGAGGAGACCCGCGAACAAACCCTCGCCGCGATCGAGCGGATCGCGGTCAATATCGGCCGGGCGCACGGGCTGCCGGACGACAAGCCGGTGCAGATGGCAATCACCGGGGGCACGCTGGTGACCGCCAATGACCCGGCGCTCGCCCGCCGCCTCAACGCGGTGATGCAACGTGAACTGGGCGAGGCGGCGTTCG
>DAIQNP010000316.1:2580-3205 GCA_036788335.1 Erythrobacter sp. | reverse complement strand
TGTCGACGACGCATTCTTTGCGCTGATGTATCCCGCGCCGCTGGCCAGTTCCGCCGCCAAGGTGCGCGAGAACTTCGCCGCCAATATCTTCAGCGTCACCCGGCAGGTCCGCTATTCTCAGACCAATCCGGGCGAAGAGATCGACATGGTCCTCTTCCTCAATGGGCTGCCGCTGATCACCATCGAGTTGAAGAACGCCTGGACCGGCCAGACCGCCCGTTATCACGGGCAGAAGCAGTATCGCGACGGCCGCGACACAACCCAGCCCCTGCTGCAGTTCGGCCGCGCGCTGGTGCATATGGCGGTGGACACCGACGAGGTGTTCATGACAACGAAACTGGCCGGGCCCGCGACCTTCTTCCTGCCCTTCAACAAGGGCCACAACGAGGGCGAGGGCAACCCGCCCAACCCGAACGGCCACAAGACCGCCTATCTGTGGGAAGAGGTTTTCACCAGGGAAAGCCTCGCGGGCATCATCCAGCATTTCGTGCTGCTGGAGGGCAAGGCGACCGAGCCGCTGGCCAAGAAAACCCTCATCTTCCCGCGCTATCAGCAGCTGGACGTGGTGCGTCGCCTCCTGGACCATGCGGCCACGACGGGCGTGGGGCACAGCTATCTGATCCAG
>DAIQNP010000316.1:0-2570 GCA_036788335.1 Erythrobacter sp. | reverse complement strand
TCGGCCGGTTCGGGGAAGTCGAACTCGATCACCTGGACGGCCTATCAACTGATCGAGACCTACCCGGCCACGGCAAGCATTCCGGGCGCCAAGGGGCTGGACCAGCCGCTGTTCGACAGCGTCATCGTGGTCACCGATCGGCGGCTTCTGGACAAGCAGCTGCGTGAGAACATCAAGGACTTCTCCGAGGTCAAGAACATCGTCGCCCCGGCCATGCGCTCGGCCGACCTGAAATCGGCGCTGGAGAACGGCAAGAAGATCATCATCACCACGATCCAGAAGTTTCCCTTCATCATCGAAGGGATCGCCGACCTGAGCGACAAGCGGTTCGCGGTGATCATCGACGAGGCGCACAGCGGCCAGAGCGGCAGCGCGCATGACAACATGAACCGCGCGATGGGCGCTGGCGATCAGGATCCGGACGAGGACGACCCGCAGGACCGGATCCTCGCGGCGATGCAGTCGCGCAAGATGCGCGGCAATGCCTCATACTTCGCGTTCACGGCGACGCCCAAGAACACAACGCTGGAGAAGTTCGGCGAGCGCCAGGTGGACGGCAGCTTCAAGCCCTTCCACCTCTACAGCATGAAGCAGGCCATCGAGGAGGGCTTCATCCTCAACGTGTTGGCGAACTACACGACCTACAAGAGCTATTACGAGATCCAGAAGTCGATTGCCGACAACCCGCTGTTCGACACGAAGAAGGCCCAGAAGAAGCTGCGCGCCTATGTCGAGCGCAGCCAGCAGACGATCAACACCAAGGCCGAGATCATGCTCGACCATTTCATCGAGCACGTGGTGACGCCCAAAAAGCTGCGCGGCAAGGCCAAAGGGATGATCGTCACCCAAAACATCGAGGCGGCCATCCGCTACTACAAGGCGGTGACCAAGCTGCTGTCGGAGCGGGGAAGCCCGTTCAAGGCGCTGATCGCATTCTCGGGCGAGAAGGTCGTGGACGGGGTGACCTATACCGAGGCTGAGATGAACGGCTTTCCCGAAGCCGACACGCGGGACCGGTTCGACGAGGACGATTACCGGCTGCTGGTGGTGGCCAACAAGTATCTGACCGGTTTCGACCAGCCGAAATTGACCACGATGTATGTGGATAAGAAGCTGCAGTACGTCCTTGCAGTGCAGGCGCTGTCGCGCTTGAACCGTTCAGCGCCGAAACTCGGGAAGCGGACCGAGGATCTGTTCATCCTCGACTTCTTCAATGATGTCGAAGATATCAAGGCCGCATTCGATCCATTCTACACCGTGACGACCCTTTCATCAGCAACGGATGTCAATGTCCTGCACGAGCTGAAGGGCTCGCTCGACCAGGTCGGCGTGTACGAATGGCAAGAAGTCGAAGAATTCGTCACCCGTTATTTCGCGGACGAAGATGCGCAGACGCTGAGCCCGCTCATCGACACAGCTGCAGACCGTTTCAATCAGCAGCTCGAGCTTTCTGACAAGGACAAGATCGACTTCAAGATCAAGGCGCGGCAGTTCGTCAAGATCTATGGGCAGATGGCCGCAATCATGCCCTTCGAGGTATTGGAATGGGAGAAGCTTTTCTGGTTCCTGAAATTCCTGGTCCCCAAGTTGCAAATCAAGGACCCCGATCAAGACATGTTGGACGAATTGCTGGAGGCAGTTGATCTTTCATCATATGGTCTTGAGAGGACGAAACTGAATCATTCGATCGGTCTCGACGCCTCAGAGTCAGAGCTTGATCCTCAGAACCCGAACCCGAGAGGATACCGTGACGGCGAGCCGGAAAAGGACCCTCTTGACGAGATTATCCGCAGCTTTAACGAAAGATGGTTTCAGGGTTGGAGCGCAACGCCAGAGGAACAACGGGTGAAATTCATCAATGTGGTGAACAGCATCCGGTCCCATCCCGATTACTCCGAGAAGTATGAAGCGAATACAGACCCGTACAACCGCGGACTTGCCCTCGAAAAGATGCTGCAGGATGTAATGTTGAAGCGCCGCAAGGAGGAATTGGAATTGTACAAGCTGTTTGCGTCGGATCCGGCCTTCAAGACTGCTTGGAGTCAGAGCATTGAAAAGGTGCTGATGGACAGCGTCTAATTTTCAGTGGTCTTACCGTTATCATCCCCCACCAGATCATCCACGAACCCGCGCCCCTGCTGCACGCGCTTGCCCAAGGCGTCGACGAAGCCCTCGAACCGCTCGCGGCCCTTGGCCTGGGCGCTGGCCTGATCCTCGGGCGGGATCGGGGGTGTGACGGTCAGCCAGAAGCGCACGAAGAGGGCCAAGGTCTCGGTGGTGATGCGCTGGTCGCGTTCCAGCCGGGCGATCTGGCGGGAGAGGCGGTCGAGCCTGCGGGTCAAGGCCGCTTCCTGCATGTCGGCGTGATCGGGCGAGAGAAACGACTCCACTGCCGCTTCGACCACGGCCGAGCGGGTGACGCGCTTGCGGCTGGCGAGGTCGTTGATCCGGCCGATCATCTCGACGGGCAGCGAGAGGTTCAGGCGGTCGCGCATGGGGCCCTCACAGCGGGATACCGTCGTTGCGGTCGAGCGAGGCCTGGCGGGCGACCTGCGCCATCTGCCGCCCCA